>JAMWDC010000003.1:0-15032 GCA_023819025.1 Candidatus Omnitrophota bacterium
CCGTTTTCGTAATTTTTGTCCGCATAGTCCCAGCGAGACGGCAATTCCTTCAACGGAATCCGGTTCGGTCCGTCTCCGTATACCTTGTTCGTCGAGAGAAAGACAAAAATCGTTTCGGGAGAAAATCTCCGGCAGGCCTCCAGCAAATTTAAAGTCCCGAGGGCATTGATTTCAAAATCATCGAACGGAATTTGGACCGCCTTGTCATGGCTGGGCTGGGATGCGGCATGAACCAGGGCTTGAGGCCGGAGTTTCTTGATCAAGGAAAGAATCCTGGAGCGGTTCCGAATATCGAGGTTATGATGCGTGTAATGATGAATTTCTTTCTTGAGCCGTTTTTGGTTCCATCGAGTGTCGCCTGCCGGTCCAAAAAAAACCGATCGCATATTGTTGTCAATACCGTGAAGGCACCATCCTTGTTCGTGAAAATAAAAACAAACCTCAGACCCGATCAAACCCGCAGAACCGGTCACAAGCATTGTCTTCATCATAACCCGCAAATACCAAAAAAGTTAACCACTTGGCAAGAGGGATAGGTAACCGACGGTAAGGGTGATGAACAGGCCCCCTTGAGCTTATTTTTCGGCATTTTAGAGGATAATTCCACAAAGAAAACCCTGAATAGATCCCGAAGAGAACCTGCCCCTACTGCGGTGTTTATATTTCCCGGAACCATTCGAGCATACGCTTGCGGATTTTATAATAATCAGATGGCCCGATAATTCGTTCGGCTTCTTTCCTGTCTTCATACCGCCAGCTTTTTCTTCCGCTTCGTTTGAGGATCAATAACTGAACGGCTTGATCAGTATGGAATTTCGGGACAGCGGCCAAGACCAGGAAAAAATTGCGCCGGTTGAGCCGTTTGGCAGCGGTATCCATAACAACTGTCAGGTCAATGAGATAATCATTCCGGATGAGAATGGGTATTCCCGTATTGAGCGAAAACACAAGGTGGGGCGGAAGCACGAGAAAATTCCGGCTCTCAAGGATTGTATAATCGGCAGCGTCTTCCAACCTTCGATACCTGTGGAAAGTGGGGTCTATGATGTAGGTATTCAGGGCGGGATCTTGCACCCTGAGAATGTAGTGGATGGTATTCTCCTGCGAAAAGAAACACGGTTCTTTCACGCGCACGTACTCGATCGTGTATCCAGGAGGATAGAGCCCCTTGATTCGGCGATAAACATAGCGGACCAATTCCGTGCATATTCCGTACTTCCCTTCCTCAAGCATCACATTCCCTTCCGAATCATACTTTCTGTAATTTGCCAGAGACCATACCCTGTCGGCAGGATGAATCCCCAGCTTCACTTCAGGTCTTAATAGAGCTGGGATCGCGGAATAAGTCAGAGATTGAATAATCTCCCGGATTTCCATCTCACGGGGAAGCGGTTCTTTGATCATTTGTTCTTTGACACTGCTGGTTTCAACCGATGTTTTTTCTCCGGAAGAAGACAACCCGACCGTCGATGCCGGAGCAAAAAGAGCGACCCCGTTTACCCAAATCAAAAAAAGGCAGATCCGCCAACCGTTGAGATGTTGAACTCCCGCACCCGAACCCACGAGGGCAATACTCCGTTTTTATAGAAGGCTTTTATGGTACTTTAAAATCCCGACGATTCCTTTTTCAAAGGATAGCATACTTATCAGAGACAGGCACCTTTTTTATCAAAACTAAAAATTGGTGCCTTTCATTTAGGCGGACATTTTGACGACCAGCGTTCCTCGGAATTCGCTGATCTGACGCCTCAAGAAATCGCTCACAACCCGCCAGACACCGCGGACTTTATGGATCCCAAAAACCGCATCATCCGCAATGGCATGAATCAAAGCGGCCCAGATATCGGTTTGATTTTCCCACAGGAAGTTATCGACATCCCCGAAGGATGCCACGCCTTCAGAACCGACCACACGCACTTTCTTTACCCGGCGATTTCTTCCATATTGTTTATACGCCGCGGAGAAATCTCCGCGCATGAATAAAACATTCCTCAGGCTGGCAAATGGTTCATAGACTTCGACCAAAAGTGCCTGAGCATTGTAGATCACAAAACGGAATTGCCTTAGGATCTGTGTTTCAAAGGCCACGGCAAAGGCTTCGGTTCGTAATTCGGCACGTCCCGCAAGCATCTGGCCATCCAGATAGAGAATCGCCGGCGAATCCCCGGTCTCGATGACCTGCCTCATAATATGAGCGCCCTTCTCAACGTCGGCCGCTTTGGATCCGGCCACTTCGACCTCAGTTTTAAAAGCAGTTAGTGTGCCTTCGATTAGATTGTCGCTTTCCCTCCCGCCTTCTACCTTTCTCCTTTTTCCTGCATTGATTGCCCGTGCCTCCGAGCGTGCGGCGTCGAAGTGTCCAAAACGCAGACGCTTGATGGTTTCGAGATCCGCTTCGGGATGGATAAAGAATCGAATGGTGGGGTCACCTGAGAATTCCTGAGATACCTCACGAAGATGAGGGAAATTCACGCGCCGGGGGGTCTTTGAGTAAATATCGACCACAAAGACGATCGCGTCGCGGCGCATGGTATTTTGAAGGTACTCATCGATTTTACTTTCATGCCTGCTCCCGACACCGAAGTAATAAATCAAGGTAAACTTTTTCATCGCTTCTTGATCCTTTAAAATATCGAGAAAATCGCCGTGCCGAAGATCAATCGCCTGGATCTTGTCACGGTGAAGTCCAACCGGTGGATTTTCCGCCTGGAGCACGGCATCGATCGTGCGGCGGCTTATCCGGTAAAATCTTGGATCTAATTCGTAAGCCGTGGCTTGTGCACCGCAGCGTCCCGAGGCGAAGATCGAGACACGCGCACTTCCGGCACCAAGCTCAAGAAGATGATCGTCGGGCCCTGCGTTAATTAATTCCATTCCTCTTTCTAAAGTTGGAAAGAGTGAGGCAAAATAAATCCCTAGGTAAGGACTGATCCCATGATTCTCATCATCATAAGCCGCGTAGGTCGTAACAGCCTCGTGGAGAATCCCTTCCGATCTTTCGATCTGTTTGACGGTTTCTTCCAGAAAACGGTTCACTGCCCAAGCGGCATCATCCCGCGTCTCCGAGCGGTGAGAAGCAAGGGAAGAGAAAAGTGGGAAGTGGTAAGAGGGAAATCCTACGGGAAAGACTCGGTCATCTCTCCTAGCATCGCCGGCATCCCGTTCGAGCGGTTCAACCATTCTTGGCAACTGGGTTCGGACTGACATTAGTGATTTCCTGCCGCGATCCGTCTTTCTTTTTCCCTCTCTCTCCTCTTCCCTCTCTTTTCTTACTTCTTTTACCTTTTCTTCCCGTGCCTCGGAACGGGGGCGCGCCAAAAATGCCATCCGGACGGAATCGCGCTGCCCAAAATAACATTCGAGGGCCTGCTCTCTCGACAAGGGATCGAGCACATCCGGGAGAAAGGCCAAAAGATCTTCAGTTAACATCCCGAAGATATACATCCGTGCAAACGGGTTGTCGATATTCAATTGCTCCATATCCTCGAAGTTAAACACGCCGACTACCCGCCCCTGGATGCTGCCATCCGAATACCGGACAAAAGTTTCTTGAACCTGATCACGAATTCGGACCCCTGCCGTCTCGTAATCTACGGCGATTCGCAAAATCGGATTTTCACCACGCCTATACGGAACCATTTGCAGCGCTGACTCAACGTAAAGAAAAAGCTGAAATAGAAACATGCGATACTCCCTATCCACCGGATCATTCCGGCCCAACCAGGTTCCGTCCATATCCTCTTGAAGCTTTACCTCTTCAAAACGGTATCCTTTCATTCTTTCGAAGCTCCGGTTTCCCATGCGGTAATGGCGGACTCCGATCTTGAATAGGACGAACTTTTTATGGACCTTTCTTGCGATCGGGATTTCAATCCTCGTCTCGGACCGCGCGTGCTTGTCCGTTTTCCCTTCTGCCAAAGTTTGTTTCCCTCTTTGAGTCTTAAAGTTCCGTACCTCGCTCCTCGGCTGCATGGATCGTACCTCGGAGCGGCGGAAAGTTTCTGGCAACCCTGTATTTTCGGAAGGGATACGCTGACTGCTGGAGGCCAGAACGGTACGCATGGCTTCCTCTTTCTGACGGTTGACTTCCTCCTGATTCGCACGGTATTTTGTCTCAAGCTCTTTCAACTCGGTTCGTAACTTGGCACGTTCGCGCAGATCATCTACCACCTGCAATAAATACGTCACTCGTGCAATTCGCAGTTGGAGCGGCGCAAGCAACTCAACACGCTCGAGTTCAAAACGTTCTTCGATTTCATTCAGCTTCCCTGTAAGGGTCTGCCTTCTCTCTACTTTAGATTTCTTTTCCTCAGCGATCCGACGTTTATAAACCCTTTCCCTCGCCAGGCGGTGTTTCTGACGATACCGCCGGGCCTGTTTAAGAACCGGATGACTGGGTTCGAGATTCCGCAGACTGGCTTCAAATTTCATAACGAGCCGGAGATTTCTGGAACGAATCGCCCTTTTCAGATACCTGACCGCATCGGCAATTCTTGCCTTTTGTTTTTCCTCTTTAGAGCGGAAACGTTTCAACGCATAACGGCTTAAGTAACGATGCGTCGGCGAGATCCGCTTCAGGTGGTAAAGACTCCAGTTTAGACGGATCAGATTTTCTGAGCGTTCGGCATCTCGCAGATCTGTGGCCGCTCCGTGAATCAGGTTTTGAACATATTCGAACCGTTCCTTCGCACGCCGGATGACTGTTGTGTCTTCCCAATGCGTCCGGATTCGAACCGATGCGTCAAAAGCTTCGCGTTGGCGGACGCCGATTTCCGAAACCGGCCGCTCCATCCAATAGCCAATAAGTTTTGTCCAGGGCCGGATGCCCACGGAACGCAAATACGCTGCAGTATATCGCTTTCTCTTTGCGGATCGATCCTCCGCCAGGAAAACTCCCTTGGCCACGAGGTCAATACCTATGTGCCGGCACTTTTCGAAAAAGGCAAGCGGTGTCATGGCGCGAAGTTCGTCCGCAAGATCAGAAACAAGAAGTGGCATACCGCGGTAAACTTTGTCGCCCGACCGCAGGCGCAAGAGCGCCGTATCAATAACCTTTTCCAAGGTTTCTTTATCCGACGGCAAATTTAATCCCCAGATTCCCAACTGGCGGAGGCTGATACTGTGGCGGCGCGCAAAATCCGTGATGCGTTGATGCTGTTTCAATCGAAGTTTCTTCATCACGTGTACGAGCCGTGGCCGGCCGTTTCTTTCGCGAGCAGTTTTATCGATCGCCGCTATCAACTTCGGCAAAGTCAGTTTGATCTTCCCCATACGGAGTCTCAGAGGATCCTCCGGGAAAAGCCGCATGACATCCCAACGACTCAGCGTTTTGGAAAGATCGAGAAACTCCTCTCCGTCCCGGATAAGACGGATTTTGGATTCAAGGGCCGTACGGTCCAAATCTCTGGCGTAATCCCGTAGTGCGCGGCGGATAGCATTGCTTGTTCTGGGGGGAATCTTCGCCCGTTGGATCCATCCAAATCCCACGTGCTCGACAAGACCCAGCCTCTCCAGATGTTCCACCTGATTCTCAAAACCGCGGAAACTCAAGCCATCGATCCATTGAAAGAGCAGGCTGGATCGGACGGCCACGCGCGGAAAATGCCGACTCAGAAGTTCATAAACGAGGAAAAGGTTTGCCTGTTTCGACCTTGCCTTGGTTCGCAAATGACCCCTCGTAGTTTCCCTGAAATTCAACAGCCGCTCGGGACGCTTAAAAATCCGGCTTCCCCTTCTGATCTTTTCTAACTGAACTGCGGCAAAGGGTTCATCCGATTCCTGAACATATTCGGAAAGAACAAAGCGGATGTCCTCCAGCTGGCTTTCCCGAAATGGAGGAAGCGATAAAAACCTTTCGCCGCCCGGCTTGTCGGGGCTTAGGTATTCCAACATGCCGAGTTTTTTAAGCTGGACCATGTGTTGGCGGACCATAGGCTCGCTTTTTTGGCGATAGACACTCAGATATTGGCTCAGTGTAAACGGTTCAAACTTAAATACGTTGTAGATCCTGTCAAAGAGCCCAAGCACGGGACTCGGCTCGCGGCTTGACGGCGTCAAAAATTCCGCCGTATTCGACTGACGAACTTCTGCGGGGGGAGTTTCCGGCCCCCCGGCACTTTCGGAAAGGATCCTTTGAATTGCTTCGCCTTCCCTTGTCTCGGAACGCGTTTGACCTTGATCTTCCTTTTCGCGGCGGACGATATAATCGATCAATGCCCGCTCCTTCAAAACAACCTTCTGGATTTCAAGCCCCTTGACCAAACGATAAAAGTGATGCGGTTCTAAACGCGTAAGTTCCCGATCCTTGGCATATTTGACTCTGAGTGAGGAGTGATTCAACGTTTCCAAAAGGACTCGTTTCTCTTCATGAAACTCTCCTATCCCTTTCTGAGATAGATCGCGCACCTTTACCGTAACCAATCCCTTATATTTCCAAAGCGTCGGTAAGTTTTGCCCGGCATCTGTGCGTGGAACAATGATATTATCTGCGGCAACATCATGACGGATGAGAACCGAGTTTCCCAGAAGATCGGTGTCAAAAATCTGATCGGTTTCGTTCCACTGGATCGGAATATCTCGGAGGATCATCAGGGGATGCTTAACAAGTTGATGTTCCTTCTCCACTAAGTCCTTGATGTCGTCGGTTTCCCGGACTTTGCGGAAGAGCTGATAAAAGGCCTCGTACCCTTGATCCGGTTCCCGCGATTCCGACCTTGCTTCGGACCCCGTATCAAAGATTTCTTCAGGCAGATACCGGACCACGCGCGCCAACGTGCCAAATTCAAATTGAGTGCGGCTATCTATGCCTTCCGGATGATCTTCCGTAAAAACAATTTTCCCCTGTTTGGTTTGTGCTTCGAAAAATCCGCGGTTGTCTTCAATCGCCATGTTTATAATCATGGCCAGCCCTTTGCCCCGATGCGGATCCCCGGTGGTAGAATAACCGCTTCCTCCTAAAGCCCTCGCCGGAATACCTTCGCCTTGATCAGCCACGATGACTTCAACCCCTTTCCTACCTTCTTGATCTACCCTCCTTCCTAAAACAACAAATCGTTTGCGTGCCACCTCATCCGGCACACCCACAGGGATGCGGTCGGCAACATGCTCGATCACATTGCTGACAAGCTCTGACAAGGCCCTTCGCAGCTGATCACTTTCCGTAGGATCTGCGCCGTCTTTTCTGAAGATCATCGCATCCAAATAACCCGCGGCCGTTTGTGGTAATAGTAATTGTTCAAAACCGACCCGGTCGAAAAGCCTTGCAATCTCAATCGTCCCGATCACAAATCCCAATTTTTGCGCTGGCTTCAGGTTTCCGGTCTTTAACGCATCGCGAACCGCAGCAAGATCTTTTTCACCAAGCGGAAAAACGAGTCCTGGTCTGTCATCTCTCGTTTCGGAGCGCGCGTCAGACCACCGACGCCGGCTTAAGAATCGCAACTTATTTTGTAAATCTGAGCGGCCGAAGAAAGCAAGCGTCTTTTTGCTTTCTCGGGGATGAGTACGGTCCGTTATGACAGGTAAGAAGGCAAGCGCAATCAAAGCCCGGAGGACCGCGTCATGTTTGTTGAGCCGCCTGAAAAGTTCGGGCATTTCTTCAACAATGCCACCGGCAAGGTTCAAGACAAATTCCAGTGTCTCGTGCGGCAGATCGGACGCCGGACTGCTCAGCCTTATGATGATCTTGTCATCCCGGTAAACAGCCTTCAGTAAAATATCTTTTTCGACAGCGTTAAGATACCCAGCAACAAAAGGGATAAAACCAATGAGCGGTGTTAAGTAAGCAAGAAAAGCTGCCTCAACCGTCACGGGCGGACCGTCCGGGCTGGTCCAAAGAATGTCGCGAGGCCCATCCAGTTCGTACATCTTGCCCCCGATGTGAAAATCCAATATCCCCTTTGCCCGCCAACCGAATTTGAATGAAGTCTCAAACTGATATTCTGGTCTATCCGAACGCGCCTCAGCACGAACGGAATGTGAAAACGGTCCTTTAGGAGACGAACTTAGCGCGAGAGTCTCTCTGACAGAACTGCCTTTGGTACCTTCATAAATATACATACTCCACATAAATAATTTGACGAAAAAGGAATTGACACGATCTCCTATTTCTGATAGATTGCATCTCCCATGAAAAAGAATCCTCATCATACCCCCAAGCATTCCCGCGACCACAAGTTCACGGTAGTACTCGAAGACCTTCGCAGTCAGTTTCGGGTCTTTGGCGAAGGGCTTCAGGATGTCCACAAGGAGCTTCACGAAATACGCACAGAACTTCAGAAGGTACATTGTCGATTGGATCGGCTTGAAATAGATGTGGCCATTCTCAAAACGGATGTTGCCGAGCTTAAAACGGATGTCACCGACATTAAAACCGATTTCACCGACATTAAAACCGATTTCACCGACATTAAAACCGATTTCACCCAGATTAAAACCGATTTCACCGACATTAAAACCGATTTCGCCGACATTAAAACCGATTTCGCCGAGATTAAAACGGATGTTGCCGAGATTAAGACCGCTGTCGATTTTATTAAGGATAAGGCGCTTCCTACGGTTGCCACCAAAGACGATTTGATCATCGTAAACAAACGAATCACCCTTCTCGAAAAGGCTTCTTGACATCATTGGAGGCCGGTTGTTCTTTACCGGCTCCGCGGAACTTTCAATCTTCAAACCTTCACCTCTTGAACGGGTTTCTCCCCGCACCTCGGAACCTAAAAAAATAGCCAATGGTTTAAAAGTCAAAAGGCCAAAAAGTTGTTGTATCAACTTTTCAACCTTTGAACCCTTTAACGTTTTAACAAACTTTTCGAGCCGTGCCTCGGATCGAACTGTGCGTGTTTGTTTCACGGATCCAGGATGCGGGATCGTGGATCGAGCAAGATTTCGCAAAGGATACGGATTCAGCTGCGAAACGGGTTTATCGCTACCTTCACTTAAACCTGTTCCGGTTCGAATCGGTACCTTGGCCTTTTTGATATAGCCGTTGACCGCTTTGGCCAGGTCGGGTGCATCATGACCCAAAAAATGCCGTAGGTAATAAGGAAATTTTTTTTGAGGCACTTCGCGGAAGACGCGGAGCTGAACCGCAGCCTTTCGTACGACCTCCGGGAGCTCTTCTTTGTGATATCCCACGGCCATGAGTTGCTTGTAATAGTCCTGGTGTCTTTTGCTGAATGAGGTGACCTTGGGAATCAGGATATGGTACGAAAATCCTTCCTCGCGAAGAATCTGTTTGATGTTTTCCTTGTGGAATCCGCCGAAGACCAGAACCGTCACTTTCCCCTGGGATTGGCGGAGGATTTTCCCGAGGACGCGGTCCCGGGCTTGGGCCAATTCATAAAATCTGACTGCGTTCCGGATATCCTCCTCCCAAAGTTTAGAAAGCACAAGCGACTGTTTGGTCTCGCGGGCCACAAATTCCGCAAGCGCCTCCGTATTCATGGACTCAAGGGTGTCCCGGAGTGCTTCAAATTCCTCGGGGGTCATCTCGAGCCGGTTCAATCGTTGAAGGAGCCGGATTCCTTTGTAATACCGGAAGATTTCACGGTCCCGGGATTTGTCGAGCAGCCGGGCCGCGATGCTATTCTCAAAGGCCTCGATTTCCTCAAAGAGCCTCTTGGCACCGAAATTTCGGACCTCATCCAGAACCTTTGGATCTTGTGCGGTTTCGAGACCCAAGACGGCTTGAATCACAGGAAAATCGGACGTCAAGGAATCGAATATGCTGTTTGATAAATTCGAGTTGGTATTTGAGATTGCGTCGTCGGCCGGCGGCCTCTTCGCAATGACAGTATTTTTTGAAGTCCCTCCTGGGATGTCATTGCGAGGGAACGAATCGACCGAAGCAATCTCAGAAATATCACTCGAACTTAACGACCGCGGTAGTAACGCCCGGAGGCGTTTCAGGTAATCCACCAAGCCGATCTTTTCGTTCTCGAACCGGCTCCTCAGATTCATCCATGTCTTGAGCGATTTTTGGAAATATCGGTGCGCGAGTTTCTGAATCTCGCGGTCAATCGCACAAAGATCTTTGTCGATCTCGGGTTTGCGTTTAGCTGCCTGCCGGTACCAGTTAATATTTTCAAGGTGAAGCCGGATGCTATCTGCCCCGATCAGCTGAAAATCAGCATGGAGTATGGGGGGTATTTGTCCGCCGGTTAGGCGGGGGAGATGGGGTTGTCTTTCTCCCTTAGACTGCATGCGTCCTGCTCTATGCTCTATGCTTAACATTTCTCGGTTGATATGGGCGTACTCCGCGCCGCCGAGCCGCAATTTATCCATTAAAAAGTAAGAAACCTTTTCCTTCAGCGCCGGATCCTTGATGAATCCGAAGTAAGCGTCGGTCGGCACGGGGCCTTCATAACCTTCCTCAAAAACCGTTTTCACGCCGTGATGGGCCACAAGAATTTTTATTATTTGCGCAATGTGCTCCTGTGCCTCCAGAGAATCGTGTGCATCTTGAATGTAGATAACAGTTTTAGGAGCAGACTTCCCGCGGGGGCCTGCCCCTGGAGGCGCGTAAGATTCCTCGACCATTCCGAATTCCGAGGGGATCACAAGACCTTCGTGCATTGCGGCGCCGACACGGTCTTTGGCGGGTAAGAAGATAGAAACCGTGCCTGACGCCGCATACACAAAAGTCTGCGAGAAGCTGAAGCAAATGAGCACAAGAATCGCGGTAAGTTTCCAGTGAAAAGAGAGTAGTTTTCTCGATGTTTTTGTGCTTATCATTTTTCCCGCCAAAAAATGGTAAGTCCGTATGAGAAAAAAATAAAAAGACGTAAAAAGATACCCGATCTCTTTGGAATTACAAATGGGCTGAAGAGAACCTCAACTGGAAGTATGCAAGTGATAAGAAATGCTAGAACGCACTAACAGAGAAAAATGGATCTCACCCATGGGCTCGTCCCTTGTCCATAAAAGTTATTTCGCAGGCGCGTAGAAGGATTTAAATCTTAACTATTTAATGCGGTGAGGCGGACGATCTGCAGTGCTACGCATCCAACCCCGGTCTCGGTGGGAGGGCCCCTTCACCTGCCAGATGGCGGGCAGAGACGAAGGGTGATAAATTAGGCAGTGATTCGCTGCTGCAGGATAAAGTCTTGCCGAGCGTTCACCCCTTCGATAGAATACGGCGAGTTTAAAATCAATTTTCCGGTTTGCGAGGATAGAGTTGATGGTCCAGATCACTGCAAATGAGCTGGAAAAGAAAATATATCTGCTTTTAGAGGGCCAGCCTCACATGGTTCTCGAGGTGCAGTTTACCACGCCGTCTGCGCGTGGGGCTTCAGCTCTAGCCAAGGTTCGAGTTCGCAACCTTCTTACGGGTGCCGTACAGGACAAGACCTTTAAGACCGGAGAAAAATTTAATGTCCCGGATGTGGAAAAGATACCGGCTGTCTTTTTGTACGCAGCGAATACGGACTACCACTTTATGGATAATACCACCTACGAGGAATTTGAGCTGACAGGAGAAAAACTCGGCGAACAAAAATACTATTTGAAGGAAAACACCGAGCTCCAAGCCTTAAAATACAACGGCGCGGTCATTTCCCTGGAATTGCCCGCTGTGGTAGAACTTCGCGTCATCCAAACCGATCCACCCCTGAAAGGCGCCTCCGCTTCGGGACGATCCACGAAAAAGGCCATTCTCGAAACCGGCCTTGAAGTCCAAGTCCCTCTCTATATTGAACCGGGCACCACTGTGCGCGTCAACACTCAGACCGGCGAAGTCACCGGCCGTGCAGGCTAGGCCCGTTGTACACCCCCGCGGTGTACATGGGCCTGCTTCATCACGCCTTGTGCGGCCACAACCGCGCTCGACCAAGCCCATTGGAAGTTGAATCCGCCGATGCGGCCGTCCGCATCGAGGATTTCTCCGGCAAAAAAAAGGCCGGTCTGTTTCTTGGATTCAAGCGTCGCCGTATGCACCTCTTCAAGAGAAACACCTCCGGCCGTAACCTCCGCCTTCTCATAGCCCAATGTCCCTGAAATCGGAAGCGGATATGCAAAAAGCGCTTTGACAAGGCGCGCCGTTTCGTTCTTGCGTAATTCGCCAAGTTGACGTCCCGTCGGAATTCCGATTTCTTTTAATAAAGCGTCGACAAAACGATCAGGGAATTTTCCTCCAAGCAAAGATTTAAGATTTTTCCAAGGCGTACGACTGCGATCTTGATCGAGAAGGGTTTGAAATTTTTCCTCCGATAAATCGGGCAGAAACGCAACACGGATTTCCGTCGGCAGGCATTCTCGGAAACGCAACCAGAAACGGCTCATGTTTAACACAGCCGGCCCGCTGAAACCAAAATGAGTAAATAGAAGTGGCCCTTCGAAGGTAATGCGGCGACGGCCACCGGACCAAAGAACAAGCCGCACCGGGAGCGATATACCGGAAAGGCCCTGCCATAACTTGTGCACCGTTGTCAAAGGAGTCAGGGCCGGAGTCGTCGGCACGATCGAATGCCCAAACGATTGCGCCAGTGCGTAGCCAGATCCGTCCGACCCCGTTTCGGGATAGGATAATCCGCCCGTAGCTAACACGCAGGTTTTTGCCTCGAACATTTCTCTGACCGTCTGGATCTTAAAAACCTCACCGTCATGAAAAAGTTTTGTGACTTTTCTTCCAGCGAGCAGTGTGGCGCCTGATTTTTGAAGTTCCCTGAGAAGGGCATCCAAGACCGTCCGAGCGGAATTTGTTTCCGGAAAATACTCCCCGCCTTGTTCCGGAACCAGTTTCACGCCGATCTCTTGGAAAAATGAAACGGTTTTCTGGACAGGAAAAGCTGCAAGGATATGCCGCACCTTTTGAGGCGAATCGCTTCCGTAATCGCGTTCCGTAACATTTCGGTTTGTCACATTACATCGCGTCCCTCCGGACATCAGAATCTTGGCGCCGATTTTCCCAGATCCCTCAAGAATCAACGTGCGCAGCGAGGAACGGGAGCAATGAATCCCTGCCATCAGCCCTGAGGCGCCGGCACCGACAATCGCAACATCATCGATAAAATGGGACGACATACGGCGTAGTATAGTATAGCGGCGGCGCTGATTCTGGTATAATTTTGGGCCATCATGGACACCGAATTTTTGCCGATTTCAGGAGAGGATTTGCGCCGAAGAGGCTGGCAGGCCTGCGATATCATCCTCATCACCGGCGACGCTTACGTCGATCACCCTTCCTATGGAGCAGCGATCATCAGCCGTGTGCTTGAAAACGCCGGCTTCAAAGTCGGCATCATTGCCCAACCGGACTGGAGACGTGCGGATGATTTTCTAACCCTCGGCCGGCCTCGGCTCTTCTTTGGAATCACCGCAGGAAATCTCGATTCCATGCTCAGCAATTATACTTCGATGAAGAAACCGCGCCGCAAGGATGAGTATTCTCCGGGCGGTGTGGGTTCAAGAAGGCCGAATCGCGCCACGATTGTGTACGCCAACCGCGTTCGTGAACTTTTCCCCGATACGCCGATTGTCCTGGGCGGCATCGAGGCCAGCCTGCGGAGGCTGGCGCATTATTGCTGGTGGGGCGATGAAGTCCGCCGCTCCCTGTTGGCGGATGCCAAAGCCGATATTTTGGTGTACGGCATGGGAGAAAAGGCAACCGTGGAAATTGCCGCACGCCTGAGGCAGGGTGAAGACATCAAAGATTTAACCGGTATCCGCGGCACGGTGATCATCCGAAACACGATCGATACCGTTCAAGATTATATTTCGATTCCGTCTTTTGAAGACGTCAAAGCCGATAAACAAAAATTCAACGAGGCCTTCCGGCTGACTTATCTTGAATCGGACCCCGTCCGCGGCAAAACGATCATACAAAAACACGCCAACCGTTTCGCGATTCAATATCCCCCATCCGAACCCTTGACCACCGAGGAAATGGATCGGATTTATGAGCTTCCCTACACGAGGGCCTGGCATCCAGTTTACAATTCCCAAGGCGGCATTCCGGGATTCGAGACCGTTCGATTTTCGATCATCTCCCATCGAGGCTGCGCGGGGGAATGCAATTTCTGCTCGCTCTTCGCACATCAGGGCCGGATCATCCAAAGCCGGAGCAAAGATTCGATCCTCCGGGAGGCGCGGCTCGTCGCAAGCCGTAAAGATTTCAAAGGCACAATCACGGATTTGGGTGGACCAACGGCAAATCTCTATGGCGCCGACTGCCACCGGTGGAAAAGTGAGGGCGCCTGCCGCGACAAGCAATGTATGATGCCTCGCCAATGCCGGAATCTCAAAGTCGGTTATGACGAATCCGTGACGATCTGGAATGAAATGATGAAGATCCCGAAGGTAAAACACTTGTTTATCGCAAGCGGTCTCAGGTATGACCTCTTGATTGAAAAATCGGCGGGCTCTTACCTTGAGGCACTTTGCCGGAATCATGTGAGTGGTCAGCTTAAGGTTGCGCCGGAACATGCCGTGGACAAGGTCCTGAAAATCATGAACAAGTCCGACCTCAAAACTTATGAGGCATTTGTTAAAAAATTCAATGAGACCAACCGCTCCCTCAGCAAACGGCAGTACCTGGTCAATTATTTCATCACCGCCCATCCGGGCACAAAACTTGACGATGCGTTCCAACTCGCCCTCTATCTGGCAAAACACCGGATCCAGCCGGAGCAAATCCAGGATTTTATTCCTTTACCGATGACGGTCTCCGGGTGTATGTATTACACGGAAACACACCCCATGACAGGAGAAAAGCTTTATGTCCCGAAAAGTCTCCGTGACCGGCAAATGCAGCGGGCACTTCTTCAGTACGGGCAAAGGAAAAATAAAAAAATGATCCATGCGGCCTTGAAGCAGCTCGGCCGGCTGGACCTTGAAGATTATTTTCGATGCCGTTCTCGGCCGCAGGCGCCTCATCGGACATACAGCCCCCATCGAGAATCATGAATACCCAACGCCAACAATTTGACGTGATTGTGGTCGGAGGCGGGGCCGCGGGGATCGTTGCGGCCATCAGCGCAAAGCGCGCGGGTCATCGTTCAGCATCGTGGCGGTCTCGGAAGGCGCAAAATCCA
>JAMWDC010000003.1:15042-17592 GCA_023819025.1 Candidatus Omnitrophota bacterium
GAAAATTCTGGCCACGGGCGGCGGCCGCTCGAATCTCTTAAATGAAAAACTGGATCCGTCCTTTTATAACCAGGAGGCGCGTGCGCTGGTGGCGTCGGTCTTCGAGCAATTCGGCAAAAATGAGATCCTTGATTTTTTTAAAGACCTAGGACTTGCGGTTGTCTCCGAAGAAGGCCGGATCTTTCCGGCTACCCATCAGGCCTCCTCCGTACTCGGGGTTTTGGAAAACGAGATCGACCGGCTTCAAGTGCCCCGCGCCCTGAACTCCGAAATCTTTCATATCACTCGGAACGGAAATCGCGGGTTCGCACTGAAGGTACGAAACGGGGAAACCTTGTATGCGGCGAAAGTCGTACTGGCCGGCGGGGGAAAATCGTATCCAGCCCTAGGATCGGACGGAAGCGCCTATGTTCTTGCCAAACAATTCGGTCATATTCTTATTGAACCCGTACCGGCAGTTGTCCCCCTCACCACTAAAGATCCCTGGTGCCACCTTCTCCAGGGACAACGCATCCAAGCAAGCGCCACACCGATTGTGGGGGATCAAACCTTTCCCGCCGTCTCGGGCGAAGTCCTTTTTACAAAGTACGGACTTTCCGGAACCGCGATCTTGGATGTAAGCGAGAAGATTTCTATTGCCTTTCACCGCAAAAGGGTCACAAAGATTTCCGTCTGCCTAGATCTTGTTCCGACCTTCGGCACTGAGGAATTGGCTGAGGAATTTGCCCGGCGTCTTGACCGCGGTATCCCGCCTGAAAAAATTCTTACCGGAATCCTTCCCGAAAAATTTTCACATGTCCTTCACCGCGAACTCCGAAGATCCGACACCAAGCAGACCGCTGAAATCCTGAAGAAAAAAATATTTCAAATTACCGGCACAAGGGGATGGAACGAGGCGGAATTTACGGCAGGCGGAATCTTAACAAAGGAAGTCAAACCCAGAACGCTCGAGTCCGAACTCGTGAAGGGGCTTTATTTCGCGGGTGAAATTCTCGATGTGCAGGGTCAACGCGGCGGCTACAATCTCGGCTGGGCCTGGTCTTCAGGCTTTGTCGCAGGACTTACGGCGTAATATCCCTGATTAACCAAAAATTGTCATCCTGGGCCGGCCAAAGAATCTCGACCGTCAGCTTAAAGCGAGAGCCGTAACTATCGCCGCGTCAGCGCGATCAAGAATAACGGTGTCAGAAAAATTCCGGATAAAGCATCAACGGCCGCGACAACCCGTACCCAAACGCCGGGAAGATAGTCTCCATAGCCACCGTCGTGTAGGTGATGATGCTGACGTAAAGAGACTCCAAAAAATTTGCTGTCCCCAAACCGTCGGCTGACCGAACGAGCCCCGAGGCGTTATAAATCACCGCACTTATCAGAATCACAAAACAGGCGGCAAGGAACGCCCGCAACGGGCGTTCACCGTGTCCCCAAATAAAACGGCTGACCATCCCCAACATCCACCTAATGAATGCCTAACCCGGCAATGAAAAGGAACCTCTTCGCCAAAAGGATTGAGCCCGTCAAATTCCACCCCCCGGCTGAAAATCTGCCACAGGCAACTCAAATGGGCATCCTTGGACTGGACATAACATGCTGAATAACGCGCATAGTCCCCTTCCTTTTCATAACGGAGTGCGGCATCCCGAAAAAGCTGGGTGGCACAGTCATAATATTTTGCTGCCGCGGCTTCATGGGCGGCCCATTCGCTGCGGACAGCCGCATGGCGCAGAGGCTGCCAGCCGGTATGAATATTCCAGTAGGTGGCGGCCGAGGTAAAACACAGTGCGACTTTCAGATGTTCTCCGGCTCCGCGATAAAGATTGCCCGCCTGGTCGAAGATCTTGAATGCATCGTCGATTTTCTTCTCGTTAAGTAGCTTTTGGGCCTCGCGTTCAAGACGGATCGCTTCCTCCGTGCGGGGATCCCGAATAACTTGATTTTGAGATATCTGATCTTGAATAGCTGTCATAGCCGATAATGTGGGGGCATGGTATCAAATAACGCTCCCCCCCATCAACCGCGTAAGAACTAATCCATCGCTTAGCACTCCTCTTCTGTAAAGCACTGGAAGTTACTCGAGAGGGACGTAACGGAACCCGCATCGCCTGTGGGCCCAATGAGGTTCCTAGCGGCCGGGTGGGACGTGTCTTGCGAAGGCCCAGCCGTGGGACTCATCATGACCCATCAGGCAAAAAGACGGATCGGCCTTGATCTTCTCAAAACTCCGGAAATGTTTGAGGTGATGGATCTCGTCCAGAAGAAGCCAATACATCTTTTTGCTCATCATCTCATGGACAATATTAAACTCGAGAAAGCCAAGACCTCCCGCGGAATCCAATAAGACAAGGGGCTGATCATCGCCATGCCGCGTCAAAAGCTTCCGGAGCAAATCCTCTCCGCGAAACCAAAAGATTTTCGCAGCGTGATATTTGATGAACCGGGCCAGATATCTTTTTCTGGAAAATAATTTCCCCTGGCACTCCCGCATGTAAAAAGAAACAGGATCTTCGGTGTTGTCAATGTAGATATCGGGATATTCCTCGTGATGTTTCA
>JAMWDC010000279.1 GCA_023819025.1 Candidatus Omnitrophota bacterium
AATCAAGAACATTAAACCGATACTTCCCAAAGAACTCAAATTCCGTTTGGTCGAATATCCGTACAGGCTCGCAGAGGCAAAGGTTCCTGCCGTAATAAAAAAAGTTGAGGCAATGGATACGCCCGTATAAGCCAAAAAGATGGTTGAAAACAGGACGCCGTTGAGAAACGCGTAAAGACCAAAACCAAAGGTAGCCGTCCCAGTGCCGATCCTCATGATGGCGGCACTCAACCCGATCACAAGACCGATTTGGACAACGGCAAGGATCAAAACCAAAACGGGATGGGCAACCAACCACAGAATGGCGGGAGGATTCGCCGCCATCCACCAAGCGACAAAACCCGTCATGGCAAGCCCTAGAGACATCCAAAAATAAACACTCGAAAGAAAGCTTCTCTCGGAAACCTCAGCACGGCTGAGTCCGGCGGCCCACGCTTCTCGATTCTCCATAACAAACCTCCCATGAACAGGCTCTCTGTCAACAACAACCCGAGAGCCTTGTTTTAAATTCATTTCCACTGTAATGGATAGAGCCGTTAACCTCCCAGATTGAGAGCACCAAAAAAACGGCTTCAGATTCTGTCTAAGCGGGAATTATTGTATACTTAATCGTCCGAAAGTCACGGTAAAATGTTAACGAAGGGGACGGCCCTGCGGGGGGCAGTCTTGCTCTTAACTTGCTCTTAAAAGAAGTCGTAATCCCCCGCACATGCGCGGGGAACTCAAAGCGGCGGTTAGAATTTAAGACTGCTTCCAGCAGAACCGTCCCCAATCTCACGCAACGCGGATCGCGAAAAGGAGAAACTCGGTGTGGGAGACCATGCGCTGGACCGGGCGGGTCTTGCCCTCGCGGGCGAGGATCGGTCGCTGTAAAAGTTCCATGCAATCCACTTCGATAAAGCCCTCGTGCCGTAACGCTTCGGCCATTTTCTCAATTTGATTAAAGGTCGGATTCAAACTGACAAGTCTCGCGCCGGGTTTCAACGCCTCTTTCACCACGGCAACCTCCTCCCAGGGCTGCGGGATATCCAAGATCGCGGCGTCAAAATTTTTCTCCGGAATGGGTTCGCCCGTCTGACGCTGCTGGAAAGAAACATAATCGCTCAGACCTGCGCGGTTCACATTGCGAACGGCATTCTGGGGAAGATCCATCCGACGGTCGTACGTGAAGACTTTACCGTTCGGAGCAACCGCCAGGGCAAGGGCCATCGTCAGCGATCCTGATCCGGTTCCGATCTCAAGCACTTTGGAACCCGAATGAATCCCGGCCCTCAGAATGAGATAAGCTGCATCCTTGGGATAAATAATGCCGCTTTCTCGGGAGGCCTTCATCATCAAATCTTCCATCGAAGGTTTCAGCAGATAACCTTCGCCGTGTTCGCAGATAACTTTCTCACCAAACTCGCGGCCGATCCAGTCGTCGACAGCCAGTGGCTTGCCGCAATGAATGCCGACGCGTTTACCGCGTGCGACTTCGATGAGATAGGTTACTTCATTCTCAAACCACAAAAGAACGAGATCGCCTTCTTTGATTTGATTGGATGGATTCATATCACCATCCCACCTGTTTAACGTATTGGAGAAATCCGGACAAATTCTTGAAGATCACGTCTGGTGCCGCTGATTTTAACTCATCCTCCGTGGAAAATCCATGCGATAGGACAATCGTCAGAATCCCGGCATTCCGGCCTGTTTCGATATCGATCGGGCTGTCACCCACAAACAAAACATCCTCGGGCTGGACCGCTTCTGCATTCATCATCGCTAACACCGCATCCGGCGACGGTTTATGCGGATACTCATCATTGCCGGCCACGATCTTTACAAAATAACCGGCGACTCCGAGGGCCTCCAGGATATCCCGGGCATAAGGATTCGGCTTGTTGGTCATCACCATCTGTTTTCTCAACTTAAAATACTCGAGAACTTCTTTGGCACCAGGATAAAGCCGGCTGTGGTCCAGGAGGTGTGCCGCATAGTATTCCCGGTAAAGCTTTGCGCCACGCTCCACGGTGTCGGGATCCTCGACACCAAGGCAATGTCCAATCAAATAATGTAAACCCCGTCCGACAAAACGGCAAACCTCAGGACGGTTCAGGACAGGAAATCCCAGTTGCCAGAGTGCATGATTGACGGCCGAGGCAATATCGTCGCGGGTATCCACAAGCGTTCCGTCAAGATCGTAAACAATCAATTTTTTCATGACCTCGAACCTTCCCCGGATCGCGAAATGGTGACCCGAGGACATACCTGCTGGGAACAATCTCACCCACGCTATTGCGTTTCGCCGTGTCCTTCGCAGCACGGCTTCGCAGGAAAGATCCTCTCCGCACCCATCCCTGACCATCATCGGGGGCTTCCCGCCTGCCAAATAGCGGGCAGGCGTGACGGAGGATAAAAAAACCGGATATCCAGAAACGGGGACCCGCGAAACATCGCGGCAAGGCTCGCCAAGAATTGTGGCGGCCCGCCAAACTGCTGGATATCCGGTTTAAAAAATATTCGTTCACTCAGTGCGGGGGTGGAAACCGCCCCGACCCGGCACGATTAAGTCTCACTAATCAGTTTTGTCAATTCTTTTTCCAAATAACCAAGGCTGAACGGTTTGAGGATATAATTTTGGGCACCGAGTTTCTTTGCCTTGTGCACTTTGACCTCGTCATTGAGGGCAGTGATCATGATCACCGAGGTCTTAGGATAAAGCTGTTTGATCTTGCTGAGAAGTTCCAGTCCGTCCATACCCGGCATCATGATATCGAGAAGCACAATGTCCGGTTTTTCCCTGGACATAATCTCGAGTGCCTCTTCCCCGCTTCCCGCGGAAAAAACCACCATATCCCTCTCCATGAGAAAATCCTGAAGAAAAAGCCGCACATCCTCTTCGTCATCCACCACAAGAATCTTTTTTTCTTTCACCATGCTGCCAGCTCCGGTTTTTCAGAATGATTCCCAGGAAATCGGCACTATTTCTAGCATAATTTTGAAAGCCTGTCACCTTGAAAATCCCGTGTCAAAAATCCCATACGCCAAGAACCGGGGTTTAGTACTTGCGCAGTTTATGACTCCGCCCGTAAGTTTCCTGGAGCCAGTCATATTCTTCT
>JAMWDC010000280.1 GCA_023819025.1 Candidatus Omnitrophota bacterium
GGAATTTGCTATTTTGGCCGTCTATTGTGGATTTTTTCTTACGGATCAATGGATGTCGCCGGTTGAAGAGATAGCGAAACGGGCGATTGGGACAGATAAATTATCCTCTGAAGTTTTATCCGAAGACGAAGTCGACACTTATATCCAATGGCTGAGGGAATACCGTTTCATGCAGGACAGTCTTGAGAAAAAACTCCTGCCGCTTTTAAGAGATGCCTTGAAGGACAAACGTCCCTATGCGGACAACCTCTATTACTTTGCTGTCGCACAGAATGTAGTAAACGGCGTTAGTAGCCTAACCTCCAATACGCTCATCCGCCGGCGTGATTACCGCCGGGAGCTTGTGATGGCTTTGAGTGAAGAGATTCTGCTGGCCGATAAGGTCTTGATTTTCTCGAACGAATTGATGACTCAGCCAGATGCAAAGCGGAAAATTCAGTATAATATCCTCAATAGGCTCGCTTCTTTTTTTGGTGTCAATCAACTTTCCAACGTTCTTCCTTTGTTCAACAGGGCCTTGTCCGATTCATTACTGCGGCCGAGGGTTATCGAGGCGTGGCATGCGGTAGTGGGCATGCATAAAATAGCTCTTGGCATATTACAAGCCGGTCTTGATTCAAAAGATCCTGCGCTGGGGTTAAAGGCTTTGCAGATTTGGGCATCCATGGTTTATGAGCTTATTAAAATGAAAATGAATATTTCGGCAGGAAGACGGAAAGATAAGCTGGTCGATCCTCAATTACAAGCCGTTGTGGATCGGATCTTTGACCAGATGCCTGAACTCCAAGGAGTCTTGCAAACGTCAGAAACGCCGGCTGAGATGCTGAAGGCCATCCTTACTTCAAGAAAACCTGCTCAGAAATTAAAGGCATTAAAAACTTGGGAATCCATAAGTGATGAGCTTATTAAAGCAAAAGCGATAGTCTCGGCTGCAAAACGGAAGGGTGCGGAGTTCAATCCTCAACTGGAAGGCCGCGTGGCAACGATGGTTCTCCAAGTTCAAAATGGGCAGAATGTCCTGGAAACAATAATAAGGGACGGAGAAAGGGACGAGATACGGCGGACGGCACAACGTATTCTAAAACGAATACAAGACAAATTAGGCCCTTCCTCCCGCTCCGAAGTGCGCATGCCTGAGATGGAAGTGTGGAAAGTCAAGATCGAGGGGCAACTGAAACAAGATGATCTGGAAGCGTTCGAAGGGAATTTCGAGTCCTTCGATGATCAGAAGATGTTGGTGATATTGCAGGCATTGGAATCTCTTGCCGACGAGACCTTAACTAATATTGCGGCGGCCAAGGTTATTGAACCCATTACTTATGGAAAGGCCGGTTCTATTTTAAGCATCGTAACTGAGAATATTAGACAAGCCGGCTCTTTATCTCCTGCAGTCGAAAAAATATATCGATCGTTAAAAGACAAATTGAATCAAATTAAAGAACAAAGCGGTGAGGTAGAGGAATGGAGCCCGGGATGGGAAATCCTTCTGGGGGATTTGGTTTTCGGTACTGAGGAGGAACAATTTCAACTGATAGTTAAAAAACTTTTAAGTATTGATCCGGTTCAAAGGAAATACGGCCTGCAATTTGTAAGGGAAGTAACGGATGCTGATCTTTTTAGAAAATATATCGCGCAAAAGGGATTTATCCAAAGGTTTTTCCAGTTTATAAGATCCCATAGATTCGCTCCGGATGTTTTAGAGCTTGCGGATGTTCTGGGCCTTTTCATGACAATTAGCGATTCGTTAGGTGAACCCACCGATGAAGAAATTCTTGCTCATTATGAGAAGGCCCTCTTCGGTGAGGATAAACGCGAGCGTCAAATCGCCGTAGCTTTTTTCTCAGCTTATTCCCAGCCGAGGTTAACCTATGATCCCAAGTTTATCCAACAGCTCATGAAAATCGCCGGGGATGAGACAGAAATAGACGAAGTGAAGATCAATGCTGGACATGCCTTGAGCAATAACTCGTTCGGTGTTGACCCCGCCTCTTTAGCGGCGTTTAAAATACAGCCGGCATCCACGAGCCCAGAAATCAAAACGGCGCTTTTGGAACTTTTAAGCAAGCAAATGCATATCGATGCCGCGACACGGGAGAAAGTAGCTCAAAGCACATTGTTTTATCTGGCCGGCGCGGCCGTCGATAACATTGTCCCCTTAAAAATCAAAAGTCAGGAAAATGCAAAACCCGAAGATTTGGTTTTCGAGGGAAGCGACATAAGCTTATATATGTCCTCAGCTTTCGCTAAGTTATTGGACCAGATTGATCCCAAGACTACCCATTCCTTGGATGATGCCCGGCGCATCATTTTATCCGTAGTCAAACAGATGGTCTTTGACCGTCTTGAAAGCGAGGATAAAGGTTTGCGTTCCGAAATGCGGACGATTGGGCCGGATGATGCGGCGTTGCTTCTTCAAAATCTGGACGGATTGGCTCAAGAAAATGTGACTGCCAGTGTGGTGTTAACCCAGGAAGCACGGCAACTGGAGGAGTTGTTAAAATCGAACAGAATAAATCAGCCTGCCGTACTGGATTGGGTATGGAAAGAACTTATTTTGCAAGGTCTTGAGACGGAAGATATAGGCATCTTCGGTGGAGGCTTAACCGGCTTCGACGCTCGAATCGTTGCTGAAAAGTTCGGGAGTAAGATAGTGGGCTTCTTGAATCGTGAAATGCCTGATTGGCGCACGAAGGCATTGACCGAGTTAGCATCCACCATGGGTAAGGAACCCGATATCAACTATGCGAATGCCATTTTTGCGGATGTGCCCGGGATTATTCAAAATAAACATTTTCGCACGGCAAGGAAATTGGATCAGGAATTCGGAAAGATCTTACACGGTTTGGGATCTTTGGAACCGCATTCGGCGTGGGCGATCAAAATAATTCATATGATCTATCACCAGTCCGTGGCCGAGGTTATAAGACAGGAAATACCCGATATCCCCGGCGGTGAGATTCGCGCGTTTTTCGATCAAATGAAACAGGATGTCACCGTCGAGGGGCAGGACCTGGCGACGTACCGGAAAATTTTGGAGAAGTTTTTAGAGAAACTTCATGGCATCGTGGATGAAGCGATTC
>JAMWDC010000281.1 GCA_023819025.1 Candidatus Omnitrophota bacterium
TTTTCTGCATCTGATGAAGCGGCGTGTCCGTTGCCCCGAGGACGGATCGATTCACGTGGAAGCGCTTGACTGGATCAAACCCAGAGCACGTGTGCCCCACCGGTTTGCTGGCCATGTTTATCGTTTAACGGCGATTACTACGAACGCGGAGGCCGGTTGGTACCTCGATCTCGATGACGAGCAGGTCTACAGGATCGACTGGGGAAAACTGGAGGAGCTGGCCAGGGAGAAGCTTATTCCGCCTCCGGCCGCGAAAAATATAAGTGTCGATGAAGTGAGCTGGCTCAAATACCACCGCTATTGGACCATCGTGATCGACACGGACATCAAACAGGTCGTCTGGGACGCTCAGGGCCGCAAGAAGGAAGTTCTCAATACGTATGACACGGCGATCGGGCATGAAAACTGTGACAGGATCGAATCCGTGGCCCTGGACGGAGCAAGGACCTACATCAGTTCCACTCAAACCTACGCAAGCAAAGCGAGGATCGTTTACGACCGATTTCATGTGACACAGAAACTCACGGGTGCGGTCGATGCGACGCGCCGCGATGAGTTGAGTATCGCCCGCGCTGAAAAGCGTTTCGAGCTTGTGGAGCTTATGGGAGCCAAGCAACGGTTGATCCTGCTGAAAAACAAATCCAATCGGACGGAAAGACAGGCCGGTTCCCTCCAACGGCTTTGCGAAATCAATGAACCAATCTACAAAGCCATGCTTTTAAAAGAAAGTTTTCAGGAAATCGATCCGCAACACACTGTTGAGGATGCCAAACGGTGTCTGGAGTCATGGATCGAACAGGCGTTGGCAAGCGGGCTGAAGGCCTTCGTGATCCTTGCGGAAAGCTTTCGGGAGAAGATGACATTCATCCTCAACTGGTTCCGGAAGAAGATCCACTCCGCTATCTCGGAGGGATTCAACAACAAGATCAAGCGTCTAAAACGGAGGGCCTACGGCGACCGGGATGCCGGCTACTTCCTGCTCAAGATTCATCAACATTGCGGCCTTCTTAACCCAAGATTCCAACACTAAACACGAAAGAACCGTAAGATTTTGAGCAGTCAATATTAGTCCCTGAAACCCTGTCAGAAGGTGAAGAGCACCTTCAAATCCGGCCTCTGATCATTTTGGGTCTTAAAGCACCTTATTGACAAAACTCAAATGCATGGTACCCTACCTATGTAAAATAAATACCCCAATATACCTTTAGAGGGTAATTATGGATAATAAAAATACAATAGGCAGGCTGGGGCCGCTTGAGACCGAGGTCCTAGCACGGCTGACGTATGAAAAGAAAACGGTCGTGACAAGCCTTGAGCTTGACCGGCTTTTTAAATTTTCACCGGTCGAGCGGGCAAAAATCGTTTCCCGGCTGAAGAGGAAAAACATACTATCTCCGATTAAACGCGGTGTCTACCTTTTTTCTCCGCTCGATGCAGGCCCTTTGGGTCGGGGCATCGATGAGCTTCTCATACCCCCTTTGTATTGTCCCAAGGATAATTATTATGTGGGGTATTCGACCATGTTTAATTATTACGGGTTTAGCGAGCAGATGTTTCAAACCGTTTATGTTTTGAACACTTCTTTTGCTAAAGAGAAGACCATCGGAGGAATTTTCTTTAAATTTTTGAAAATATCGCAAGAAAGATTGTATGGGCGCAAACAAATCGAAGTCAAAGGAACGCAAGTCTTTATCAGCGACAAGGAGCGGACCTTGATTGATCTTTTGTATTTTAATAAGCCGGTCGGCGGCATTTTGCCGGCAGCCCAGATATTTCAAAGCATGGTCAAAAAGGGCGGCTGTGATGTAAAAAAAGTCATTGATTATGCTTGCAGATTCCCCAATGTGACATTGCGTAAGCGGGTAGGTGTCTTACTGGAGGGATTGGCGGTCAGGGAGTCTTTGTTGAGGCCGCTTGCAAAAACGGTAAGCGGGTCTGCGATCAGTTCTCTTGGGAAGTCCCGCCGGGGCACGCTCAATAAAAAGTGGAGAGTCCTTATCGATGCTTCATCAGGGTAAAGATAAGTTTTTGGATTTAATCGATCAAGTCAGGAGAAGGCTTGGCTTTCCCGCTTTACTTATCGAGAAGGATTATTACCTGACCCTCATTCTGTCTCGGACGCCCGAGCTGTCGGACAAACTCGTTTTTAAAGGCGGTACTTGTTTAAACAAGGTTTATTTTGCCTATTACCGTTTAAGTGAAGACCTCAACTTCAGCATGCAGCTTCCCGGGGATACGGTCACACGCGGGATCCGGCGGCAATGCATCCGCCCTGTTAAAGACAAAATAGTCAAATTTGCCCAAGGGCTTGGAATGAAAATCGACGAGAGCGAAAAGCCCGGGAGAAATGAATCCAAGCAGTACGTCTGGTATTTTACCTATCCATCCCTGCTGCGTCCGGTTGAGGGGAGAATCAAATTTGAGATCGGCCTGCGGTTTAATCCGTTGCAGAAAGTTGAGAAAAAAATGGTCCGGCACGGTTTTCTGCATCCCTTTACCGGTGAACCGCTTTTCGACGGAGGGCAGGTGAACTGCCTTTCGCTCCAAGAGCTTATTGCCGAGAAACTGCGCGCGGCCGCCACCCGCGAACCAATTGCGCCGCGTGATTTTTACGATTTGGACTTTATCCTGCGAAAAGACGTGAAGCTTATTGATTCAGCCGTTCTCAAACTTTTTCAGAAGAAACTCGCCGAAGACTCTGCGGATACCCCTCTCGCCAATTACCGCCTGAATCTGGGGAGAGATCATGCTGAAATTGAGGATATGCGCGCACGAATCAGTGAAGAACTGTTTGACGTCCTGCCCCCGGATGAGCGGAAGAATTTCAAACTTGAATCCGCACTTCAAAGAATCAACAGTGTTTTTAAAGGCGTGGGGAACGTTTTGATCTGAACAAAGTACTCGGAGAATTTAACATGTGGTCCGGGGAATCCGCGCCGCCACGAATCGACATGAGTGAAAAAGCTTCGAGAAAAGATCGCAGAAGGCTTACACCTACGGTCTTGATGACCCATTGATCCCGAATGGCCCAAATCATTCGGTCGGATTGAATCTTTTATCTTCTCTTCCCGCAACTCG
>JAMWDC010000282.1 GCA_023819025.1 Candidatus Omnitrophota bacterium
TGCGGGGCCGGACTTGTGCTTCGGTGCCGGAAGGCAATTCTAAGGAAATACCCGTGGGGATCAGGGCGCGATCACCAGGCGCCAGGATAACGGGTGCTTGACATGCCGCCAAAAGATCAATCCCGCTGGCGCCGTGGCTTTTATATTCGGGCAGATCGAGCCCCTCAAAGTGGGGCAAAATTTTGATTTTGACTTCGAATTCGTTCACCGGCGGGGACGCGGTCTATCCCGATCCCGGCCGCCACGGCCGGATTCGGAAATGACATCACGCTCAGCATCTGGGGGAAGCTTGGGCCAGCCTCCTTCTTTCGCCTGCTTGATGCTCAAATTAATTTTTCCGTTCTCGTCAATGCCGATCACTTTGACGGGAACCACATCGCCCACACGCAAATAGTCATTCACCATTTTGACATAACCTTCTGAGATTTCAGAAATGTGACAGAGCCCGTCTCTGCCCGGTAGAATTTCACAAAAAGCGCCAAACGGCATGAGTTTTCTGACTGTTGCCTGATAGATCTTGCCGATTTCGGGCTCATCCGTCATGGCCCGGATTCTTGCAATTGCAGCATCGCTGGCCGAGGCTTCGAGGGAGGCGATAAATATGCGGCCATCATCTTCAATATCAATCTTTACACCTGTCTCTTCGATGATTTTTTTGATATTTTTCCCTCCGGGGCCGATAACCTCTCCGATCTTGGCGGGATCAATTCGAATCGTTACGATTCGTGGGGCATATTCGGAAAGTTTCTGACGCGGCCCCTGGATGACGCCGTGAATGATATCCAATATTTTCAACCGCGCCTCCTGTGCTTGATTCAAGGCCTCCTTCAACATCTCTTTGGTCAGCCCGTCGATCTTTAAATCCATTTGAAGCGCTGTGAGACCCTTGCGTGTCCCTGCAGCCTTAAAGTCCATATCCCCCAGATGATCTTCGATGCCCGCAATATCCGTCAGTATTTTCCACTGATTTCCTTGGGTCACCAACCCCAATGCAATACCGGCCACCGGAGCTTTCAGAGGAACGCCGGCATCCATTAAGGCCAACGTGGCACCGCAAACGGTCGCCATGGAACTCGACCCATTGGACTCGAGGATATCGGAAACCAGCCGTACTGTGTATGGGAATTCATTCTGATCCGGCATTACGGCTTTGAGGGCGCGTTCGGCTAAGGCACCGTGTCCGATCTCCCGCCGGCCAGGCCCTCGATTGGGGCGAAGTTCTCCGACACTAAAAGCCGGGAAATTATAATGAAGCATAAAACGTTTCGTCACCTCCCCTTCCAAGGCCTCGATTTTCTGCTCATCTTCTCCGGTCCCCAGCGTCGTAACACAGAGACTTTGCGTCTGACCGCGGGTAAAAAGAGCTGAACCGTGCGTCCTCGGAAGGAGGCCGATCTCACATGTGATATCGCGGATATCCCTAAAACCGCGTCCATCCGGCCGTCTTTCTTGATGGAGAATGATTTCACGAACGCGTTCTTTCTCGATTTTTTCAAAGATCATCTTCACGTAGTTTTCTTTAAAATCTTCGGCTGTTTTATCAAAACCGCTCAATGCCTCCTCATAAAGTTTTTTCGTGGCCTCTTCGCGGGCTTCTTTTGAATCTAAAGTGAATATTTTTTCAAATCCGCCTTCGACCGTACGCCGGATCTTATCTTCCATCCCTGCCGGGATGTCGATCTTCACGACCGGCTGTTTCGGCTTCCCTGCTTTCCGCACCAGCTCCATCTGAAGTTCAATGACCTCCTGGACAAAGCGGTGGCCGAACATAATCGCCTCGAGCATTTTCCCCTCGGTAATTTCCTGAGCGCCGGCTTCCAGCATCACAATCTTCTCTTGCGTGCCCGCAATCACCAAATCCAGTTGACTCTTCTCAAGCTGGGAGGAGGTCGGATTCAAAATAAAATTGCCGTCAAGAAGCCCCACCCGGACTGCACCCAGAGGACGATCAAAAGGGATGTCGGAAATCAACAGGGCTGCCACCGTTCCGATCATGGAAAGAATATCGGTTTGATTTTCGCCGTCAGAAGAAAGGGCCGTCACGGTAATCTGGACTTCATTGAGGTAATCTTCGGGGAACAGAGGACGGATCGGACGATCGATGAGTCGCGAAGTTAAAATTTCTTTTTCGGTCGGCCGTCCTTCACGTTTAAAATAGCCACCGGGGATTCTCCCCGCGGCATAAGTCCTCTCACGGTAATCGACGGTTAACGGGAAAAAATCCTGCTCTTCGGCAACTTCCGAGGCACCCACCACTGCGGCTAACACCACAGTACCGCCGCACTGGACAACAACGGCACCGTGCGCCTGTTTGGCCATGCGGCCAGTTTCGAGAATGATTTCGCGATCGCCGATTTGACGGGCTATTCTTATAGCATTCATTATTTTATCCGCTTTGTTTTTTCTTTACTTTATATGGAAAAGTTATTTCCTTAAATCGAGGCGAGTAATCAATGCCTGATATCGTTTCGGATCTCTTCGGCGAAGATAATTGAGAAGGCGCTTGCGCTGTCCCACCATCTTAATCAGACCATAACGGGAATGGTGATCCTTCACATTGGTTTTAAAATGTTCGGCCAGTCCGTTGATGCGTTCTGTCAGAAGCGCAACTTGAATTTCCACAGAACCGCTGTCATGCTTGCCTTGTTTAAATTCTTGAATGATTTTTTTCTTCTTCTCTCTCGTCAATGCCATCCTATGATCTAACTCCTTATCTTTCAAATAGTTACAATATCATTAGATTAGTCAGTATACCTTACTGGATCCGGTTTGTAAAGATGTTTGTAGGAACTCTCCTCATCATTTTGCACAAGGTTCACCTTTTTTGAAAAATATTCCCTTGCTTGGGCTATATCGGTCCTAATTTGGGCCTTTAATTTGGCTTGATTTGGGAACGCCTTTTCCGGTCTCAACCGCGGATGAAAGACAACCTCCAAGGTTTTATCATAAAGATCGCCTTCAAAATCTAAAATAAAAACCTCGGCGACCAGGGATTGGTGGTTGTGTTTAAAAGTCGGCCGGTAACCGCAATTTAAAAGTCCTTGAAACCAATTGCCTTCCGCGTAGGCTT
>JAMWDC010000283.1 GCA_023819025.1 Candidatus Omnitrophota bacterium
CTTTTTCGAGACGTTCTCGAGTGAGATGGCAATTTCGGAATTCATGAAATTTTCATTTCCTTCAAAACATAATGTACGTTGCTTCGGTTACCCTCCCCTTGATTAAGGGGGAGGAACTGGGACAATTCATATAATCTTTAACCAGTTGAGCAGCTTTCCATGCCTTAAGGCCTTCCTGGCGGCTAAATTCTGGGAAGCCACCAGGATAACGGGTCTCAATATAATAGCGATTAAACAGACTCAATGCCTCGTCAATGGCTGCGATATTCCTCAAATTTATAGACAAAAGACTTTCGAGTTCAAGCCGATCATGTGTCTTGCGTCGAGGAGTTTGGTTATACACCCGCAATGCCTTCAGATATTTTTCAGCAACTTGTTGGGCGTGAAAGCAGATCGAGCTTGGCGGTCCGTCCATCTTTGAGAGGATTTCACAAGAGATATTATCTTCATGAGCTTTTGCGATCCATCCTTCATAGAGAGGTGACTGCGACTTCGGTTCAAGCGGCATAAAGAACCTGCCCTTTCTCCATCACTATTTTTACGAAGGAATCACCCAATGTTCGCCTTTTCTCAATTTGATCCGGACGATACACTATGAGGGCGATGAGAAAGGGCCGTGGAAACAGGCTTTGATCCATACGGCGGGCCTCCTCGCGGGTATTTCCGGTATCTTTGATGATAACAATGTCAACATCACTGTCCTCTTCGAGGTGGGTGCTCCACGCCCAAGAGCCGAAAAGAATGATTTTTTCGGGGTGAAAGTTACGCACAATTTTTTGAACAATCTCCTGCAATTGAGGTTCAAAGTCATTATTCATCATAGAGAATTCTTCTAAAAAATTTTGCAAAGCCCTATATTGTTTTAAATCACATCCGCGAATTCGGGCTTGAGGCGCCGGAAAATAGAGCCCTCGGGCACGAACCGTGGTACCTCTCCTTTCCGCCCGCTGGGTAAATTCCCTCTCAAGCAATAATCTGCTTCGCCGTGTCCTTAACGGCACAGCATCGTAGGATTATCCTCTTTTCGCATTCACCCCCGGCTGAAAGCCTGGTCCTCTGCGAAGAAGGATAGCTCGACGGATAAAACGCATCCTCAAATTTCTTCACTCACTAGCTTGGGGTAATTGTTGTTCAGCCACTGCCGGACGGCGGTAAAAAATTTCTCGGCCTCCACAACTAATTCATCGGCTTCGGATTCCGAGATTCCGCCGGGGTAACTGTAATCGGTTAGATTCCTCTTAGACCGGCAGGAGTCAAAATAATCCGAAAGCCCTGCGTGATCCCGGCCCATAATTTCCCGCATGGCTTTAAAAACCGTAAAATGATGCCCGGGCCCCTTCGGCTTATAACCCTTGCAATAAAGCAGGATCGTGGCCGACTGCAAAACGGCGTTGTAGGCAGTCGCAAATCTTCGGTCTGATGAAAGACCTTTCAGTTTCGCATCGTTTAAATCACGGCGTACCAGCTGCATTAAATTTCCGATTTCTTTCCGGGACGTCGTGTGATGCTGAAGGCTATTTTGCTCGAATAATTTTCTTAAGCTCATCTTCGCTGCCGACGATGAAGATTTTGTCGCCCTTCGTGATCGAAGTTAAAAAAGGGTCTTTCTGCCGTAACCGTTTCTTGAATTCCTCAAGATTCAAGACGGCATAGTTAATCTCCCGGTTCAGTTCTCGTTTGGGTCCGGAAAGGATCTTAGAAAGTTCTTTGAGGCCGATGGTCCCAATAACCAATAAATCGATATCGCTTGACGCGCTCTCCTCGCCTTTCGCATAAGAACCGTAGATCAAGGCGACGATGACGGCATCCGTATCCTGAAGGCTTTCTTTAAGAGCCTTCGCAATCCCTTCGGTCTTGAAGAGGATCCTTTTTAACTCGCCGAAGATGAGGCATTGTTTGTTGGCCTTATAATGAATGTGGTTTCCCTGTTCGGATCTTTCCAGAAGGCCGATTTTTTCAAGTTTTGCAACTTCCCTTTGAACTGCACGGATGGGTTGGTTCGTTAGAGCAGCGATCTGTCGTTGATAAAAACGATCCTCGGGATTAAATAAGAACAATTTCAAAATCTCGATCCTTGCCCTCGAAGAGAAAAGTTTTTCTAACATACCGTGCCTCTATACATTTTGTAGTCAAATATATACATTTTGTAGTCAAAAGCCAAGAGATTTCGGGCCGGCTTTTCCGATCGCTTTAACCCTGCCGGCAGGGTTAAAGCTCATCCGCGAATTCGGGCTTGAGGCGCCGGAAAATCATGCCACCCGCAATGAGAGCCAGTGAGCTGACGCCCCAAAAATAAAGTCCCAATCCCCCGTGATGCCAGAAAGGTTCATGATAAATGAACGAGGACCGGTAGCCTTCGATGATATAGTAAATGGGATTAAGTTGGATGAACGGCCGCAGATGTGCAGGCAGAAGGTCCGACATCCAGACCACTGGTGTCAGCCAAAACCATAGGTTTAATAGCACGGAAAGGATCTGGCTGGTGTCGCGGTAAAACACATTCAAAGCGGAAAGAAACCAGCTGAGGCCCAAGCTGAAGATGGATAAGGCCAGAAGGTAATAGAGGAACTGGAGGTTATGCCAGGAAAAAGGGATCCGGTTCCAAATCAGGATCACGGCCAAAATCACAAGCATGATTCCGTGGCTGATGAAACTGGCAGCCAAATTCACCACCGGCAGAATTTCGGTGGGGAATACCGTTTTTTTCACCAGGTGCGGATTTCCCGTAATTGCCTGGACATTTGCGGTCAGGGTTTCATGGAACATGGCCCAGGGAATGAGTCCGCATAGGAACATGACGATAAAGGGGATGTTCTGAGCGGGTTGGAGCTTAAATCCTACCGAAAAAACCAGCCAATAGACGAGGATCATCATCAGTGGCTGCAGGAACGACCATGCCATGCCGGCCAATGTTCCAGCATAGCGATACTGGATGGTTCGAAGCGCCATAAGTCCAATGACGGCACGGTACGCGGCAACCCGTTTCAAAAAATTGATCAAGGGATTCATAGGCAATATCATGCACTGTAATCGATCCAAAGCTTAATATACGGCCTGATAATAATGTA
>JAMWDC010000284.1 GCA_023819025.1 Candidatus Omnitrophota bacterium
ATACTCATTTTCCAACCGCCGAACGCGAAGACGGCTTTAGGGATGAACAAGTCCGGTATTTCACAACCCTTGTGAGAATTCTTGAAACCAAAGGTATCACGTTTCGATACCGTCATGCTGCGAATAGTGCGGCGAGTCTTAAAGTACGCACACCTGTTTTGAATTTGATACGGCCAGGCCTAATGCTCTACGGCATTTACCCAGATCCCTCGTTGCGCGGGATTGTCAATGTTTCACCGATTCTCTCATTGAAAAGCCGGATCATTTTTCTGAAACGCATCAAGGCAGGAGATTCCGTTGGCTATGGACGCGATTTTACAGCGGATCAGCCATTAACCATTGCCATCCTTCCCATCGGCTACAGTCACGGTTACCCATTTCATCTTTCAAGTCGCTCGTGGGTCCTTTACCGTGGAAAGCGTTATCCCCTCGCGGGCCGTGTTTCCATGGATTATTTAGCTGTTAACCTCCAGGATGACCCGGCTAAAATCGGAGATATCGTAACGTTGCTCGGCGAAGATGGAACCGAGTCGATAAAGGCCGAAGATTTAGCCGAGTGGTCGGAAACGATTCCTTATGAGATTGTTACTCGGCTTGTGTCGAGTCTGCCCCGACTGTATGCATAGGCAGGAAACGCAAGGGCGGCAAGATGTTGCCGTCCGAGATTGTTAATCCTCTAAAATCAGAGGGGTACGACGATCAAAAATTCAAGCGGATACTAGGAAATGAATTGCTTCAGTTCCTACCCTTGTTTTCTGAAAGGGAAGAACAGACAGGGGTATCATAAATCCCACTTTCTCCTTCCCCTTTCATCCATAAAATTATGGGGACGGTAACCGGAGCATCGCACTATGAAGTTTCAAATTCACCATTTTAAAGAGGTCTCTTCGACCAATATTGTCGGACGTCGATACGCAATCGACGGAGCCCCGGAAGGAACTGTGATTGTATCGGACTACCAAACCCACCCCCGGCCGCGGAAGAATGGGCCGAACATGGATATCCCCACGTGCCAAGAATCTGCTCTTTTCCATTGTTCTCCGCCCCCCAATACCTCCCAGTCGAGCAATTGTCCTTACACGGATCGCCTGCCGTTCCGTAGCAATCCTTCTCAAAAAGAGCTACAATATCAACTCGCGTATCAAGCGGCCCAATGATGTCTTGGTTAAAAACAAGAAAGTTTGCGGCGTCCTAGTGGAGACGGCCTCAAAGGCCGGTTGCCTTGAGTATGCAGTTATCGGAATCGGCCTAAACGTCAACGCAACTAATGACGAGCTGTTGCCTACGGCGATTTCGATGAAATCCGCCACCGGAAAAGACTATGATCGGCGCAAGGTTCTTAAGCAACTATTGGCCGCTATAAGATCGGACCTAAGAGCCTATTATGCTAATTTTACTTGATATCGGGAATACTTCGGTAACCATCGGGACCTGCAAAACACGCAGATTAGCCAAAATAAGATTTTTACATTTGAATTTATTCCCAAAATTTATTCAAAATTGCTTAAAAAGTGGGGAGCTTAAATCAAATTGTACTTTAGTCGTCAGCTCCGTCGTCCCAAAAATAACTGACTTTTTGAAAAAAGAGTTCAAGAAAGCTAAACTCGGGAACCTATGGATTGCTGGTGACAATCTTCAGGTCCCAATTCTTCATAACTATAGGAACGTAAAGGAATTAGGCATCGATCGAGCTGTAAATGTCAGTGGCGCTTTAAAGATGTTCCGACCGCCATTATTGATTATTGATATCGGCACGGCAATCACAGCAGATTACGTATCGAAATCATCACTTTTCGAAGGCGGACTTATCGTTCCTGGACCGGGAATTAGCTTTGAAGCTCTTGTCCAGCGGGCCGCCCTCATTCCAAAGACAATTCGGATGCCTCATAGAGCTGGACCCTTGGTTGGGAGATCGACCCGCGACTGTTTAGCATCGGGCATCGTCCACGGCTATGGTGCCATGATTGATGGCATAGTTGAACGTTTCAAGGCAAAGTTCGGCAAAAAAATTAAGGTCATCATCACGGGTGGATATTCAGCATTAGTCAGGCCGGTCATAAGTAAGTCCTACACTATTGACCCGCTTCATTCAATTAGGTCCCTTCTCCTCATATATCATGATCAAATCCAAAGAGTCTGACGACTCGACTCAAAAGAGTTGTCTAGACGAGTCAAGATATTATGTTTTATCGCAATTGAAACGAAAAGATGATTGAATTTTTTTCTTGATTTACCTCAGCTCATGTGTAGAATTAACACCGTTATTTGGCACTCACTAGTTCAGAGTGCCAAAATAGTATGAAAGATGGTCAAATTCGGCAGTCTATTTTCAAAGCGGATTTGTAGTCTATTAATTAAAGCTTCTAATGCAACACAATTAAACAAAGGAGGAGTCTCTCATGCCAAAGCAGATAGTATATGATGAGGAAGCTCGCCGAGCGGTATTGTCCGGCGTTAATCAGTTGGCGGACGCTGTAAAAGTCACTTTAGGTCCGAAAGGCCGAAACGTTGTTCTGGATAAGAAATTCGGATCACCCACCATAACCAAGGATGGAGTCACGGTCGCAAAGGAAATCGAATTGGAGGACCCCTATGAGAATATGGGCGCTCAAATGATTAAAGAAGTGGCGTCCAAAACTTCGGATGCCGCAGGTGACGGCACGACGACAGCGACCATCCTTGCTCAAGCCATTTATCGTGAAGGTCTCAAAAATGTGACCGCGGGAGTCAATCCCATGGCACTGAAACGCGGTATCGAGAGCGCTGTTGAAGCTGTCACCGCAGAGCTTGAAAAAATTTCGAAGCCTATCGGCAAGGAGAAAAAGGAGATTGCCCAAATCGCCACAATCGCGGCAAATAACGATGCTACTGTCGGAAACTTAATTGCAGAAGCAATGGACAAAGTTGGAAAGGATGGGGTCATCACGGTGGAAGATGCCAAAACTATGGCAACCAGCTTGGAAGTTGTGGAAGGGATGCAGTTCGATCAGGGATATCTCTCGCCCTATTTCGTCACGGATACGGAACGCATGGAAGCCGTGATGGAAGACCCGTAT
>JAMWDC010000285.1 GCA_023819025.1 Candidatus Omnitrophota bacterium
AATTTGCGTGCGACTCGTGAATAGTGAACGGCCGTTCACTATCCGATCCTGCCAACGATGATACTCCAGTGAAAGCTCTTTTGATGTTCATAACAATCGTCTGATGTTTGTTCGGTCATCGGCTTATTTCTCCAACTCTTGACCATTTCTTCTATTGCGCCCTCACGTGCTTCAGTGATGCTGTACAAAGTGGGGAAATTCGAGATCTCAAAGCGGGGATTTCCCCACGTCCGTTGCCAGACGTCCTCGAGATGGCTGTCCACATTGGCGAAGATTGTTGTGTAACAACGAAGATTCTCGACGGGGCGATGATCCGGATTGGTCGGGTGCCTACAGCCGTAACCGCGGCTGGCGCTTCTAATCGTGCCATGCCGAACAAACGATATGCGGCAATCGTCTCGTCGCACGCCGTTTCCATTCCCGGGTACAATCCGAAGGGTGTGGTTCATCTTACAGCTTCTTGACAGGTGTCCCCCCTTGGTTTATTATTGGCATATGCTAATAATTGAGGGCTTATGGCAAGACCGATAAGATGCCGAAGGGTGCATGGTGCACCGGGGACGAACTACTTTAAGCCACGCGGGATTCCCATGACCGAGCTCGAAGCAGTATGCCTGGGGATGGACGAGTTTGAAGCCATCCGGCTCGCGGATCTTGAAGGTTTGTATCAGGAAGATGCTGCCAAAAAAATGAGCGTTTCAAGGCAGACCTTCGGGAACATCATCGAATCTGCACATAAGAAAATTGCAGAGGCGATTGTGAATGGTAAGGCGTTAAAAATTGAAGGGGGAGTCGTGGAAATGATCCAGAGAAGATTTACGTGTTCGGATTGCAAGCATGAGTGGAGTATTCCGTGCGGGACAGCGAGATCCGAAGAATGCCCCAAATGCCAAAGTAAAAATCTCCACCCGGCTGAAGGGGAACGTGGATGGGCGAGAAGAAGCCAGGGGCTTGGCAGCGGCCGATGCAGAAGGCGTTCATGACAGATGTTGTCTTGCAAATTCGAAAGCGCCTTCGCCTTTTCAAAAAATATGGTTATGACTTGCCGGCTTCGAGGCAATATTTTCTGAAAAAAGTGTGCTTTTGCAAGGGACCGGTTTTGGAAATCGGAACGGGCAAAGGACATCTTACGGTTGCGATGGCAAAAAGAGGGCTCCAGGTCATATCGCTTGATTCAGATCCCAAGCAACTGGCAGTGGCGAGGGTGCATTTGAAGGCCCTGAAACTTTCCGGGTATGTTCGATTCAAAAAGATGAATGCGGAAAAGCTCCGATTTAAAACCCAGGCCTTTGATTCAGTGGTTTCGATGGATTTCTTTCATCATGCCCAAAAACCGCTCCGCTGCCTTAAAGAAATGATGCGGGTTACCAAGCGAACTCTTGCGATTGCGGATTTGAACAAAAACGGCATGGCGGTTATGGGCCGTCTTCATAAAAGCGAAGGGAAGACGCATGAGATCTCGAAAATCCCATTCCGGGCACTCAGGGAGTATTTGTTGAAAAATGGTTTCAAAGTAAAAAATTTTCGTCATCAATGTCACGCGATGATCATCGCGCAACGGAGGGAGTTATGAGAATTTGCATTCCAACTACCACAAAAGAAGGGAAAACAGCTTGCGTTCACGAACATTTCGGGAGCGCCCCCTATTTTACAATTTGCGATACCGAAAAAAACACCGTCGAGGTTATCGACAACTTAAACCAGCACCATTCCCACGGCATGTGTCATCCGATGAGTTCGCTTGCCGGAAAAAAAATTAACGCAGTCATAACAGGCGGCATAGGGGCCCGAGCCGTCCAAAGACTGAATGAAAGCGGAATCAAGGTCTGCCGTGCAGTCTCCGGAACTACAGAGAGCCTCGTAAAACAATTTTTGGAAGGAGGACTTCAGGAGCTGACAGTCAAAAACGCCTGTGCTCAACACGGGCACCATTCATGAATAGAGCAGGACAGAAAGGGCCAGCAATTTAATAACAATAAAAATAGACACGAGTCAATGCGATGGGTGCGGGCCATGTCTTAAAGTCTGTCCTATCGGGGGTATCAAGATTGAGAACGGGAAGGCGGCTGCTACCGAGCCATGCAGGGTTGACATGGCCTGTGGGATAGTTTGTAATAAGAAGGCGATAAGCTCGGGTGCCGCGTACCGGGTAAGGCAATGCAGACCATGAATATTAAACTCCTTGTTGATAAGAAGGTTCCGTCAAGAGAGTATGCCAGCGGGTGGGGCTTTTCGGCGTTCATCAATGGTCGGGTGCTTTTTGACACGGGTTGTGACGGCAAACGGTTGCTCAAAAATATGGCGAAGATGGAAATCGATATTGAGCGGATCGAGTCCGTTGTGATTTCGCATAATCACTGGGACCACTGGGGCGGACTCAAGGACTTTTTGCGGCAACATCCCGGGATTCAAATGTGGCTGGGCCGGGATGGTTTTGAGAAAAGCCGCATCCGGCAAAGTCTGCCTCCGGGGCCTGTGACCCATTATCCGGGGAGATTTTCCGCCGTGGCCGACAACATCTATTCGACCGGCGAAATTGAAGGGCGGTATTTATTTAAAAAAATGCCGGAGCAATCCCTTGTCTTAAAAACCGCAAACGGACTGACGGTCGTCACGGGATGCGCGCATCCGGGTATCATCAAGATCTTGGAGACGGTGAGAGAACAATTCAAAGAGAAAATATATCTCGTGTTGGGAGGGTTTCATCTTTTTGGAAAACGCCGCAAAACAATCAGGGCGATTATCAGCCGTTTTCAGGAACTGGGGGTGGAAAAGGCAGCCCCTTGCCATTGCAGCGGTAAAACCGCACTGGCGATGTTCCATGAGGCGTTCGGTCATAATTTTATCGAACTCAAAGTCGGGGATTCTTTTGAGGTGTAATTTTGACGTGTGTAATAATTCAAACGAGAGAGGCGGAAAATGAATGTGGCTGTAATTGGGGCTTCGGATAAACCGGACCGATATTCCTATAAAGCAGTGAAATTACTGTTAGAAAGGGGGCATCGCGTGTATCCGGTGCATCCCCGCGTCAAGGATATCGATTGCCTAGCGGTTT
>JAMWDC010000286.1 GCA_023819025.1 Candidatus Omnitrophota bacterium
TAAATCAACCGGAACCATGCGCGGTATCGGCTGGGTCCTCCTCACGTACGATACGGCTGCAATCAAACTTTATAATGTCTGGATCAATGAACATGACCTCGGACATTTGTCCGGCACGATCCCGATTCTGGTGATGGATGTCTTCGAACACGCCTACATGCTCGATTACGGCCTGAAGCGCGCCGACTACATCGAAGCGTTTTTTAGGGCCTTGGACTGGGGAGAGGTCCAAAACCGCTTCGATGTTGCGGCTGCCCGGGAAAAGACCGCTCCCTGTGATTAATTCGAACGGCGGTATGGATTCTTAGAGACGGGGAATTTTCGGCTTTAACACAGGAAAAGCCGGATTCGCGCCCCCGATGAGGGGTGAGGCATAACGGACAAAATCGGCCGTGATCCCTGTTTTGTCCCTATTCAAAAAATGATCGGGCAGATAGCGTTCCTTCCGGGAAATTTTCTCCAGAGGGACGGGACGATAACGGATGTGATATTTCGGGCCAGATTCTCTCTGAAAGGAAACCATCACTTTTGAAATCCCCTGAAGGGCCCATGTGACGGCATGATATCCGCTTAAAAAGGCCTCACGTTGATCGACCGGTGAGGCGTAGGCCATGGACATGCGCTGAAGGGTTCCCGGCTTGTCATAACGAGCGCGGACTTTTAAACGATTTTCCACAAGCCGGGCCAGGTAAGCGGCCGCACCTTCCACATAAGGGTGGCCGAAAGGGTCTTGAGTAATTCCTTCGCTTCGGGCGCCGAGGCGATTGCCTTTTGCGTCACGAATCGTTTCTGAAATCACGATCACGCAATAACCGATGCGTTTTAAAATCTCCTCCACTTGCGTGAGAAAATTTTTTTCATCAAAGGCCGCCTCCGGAACGAGTAAAAGGTGGGGCGGGTCCGACTCGGTTTTTTTGAGCAGCGCCGAGGCGGCTACAATCCATCCGGAATTCCTTCCCATGAGTTCGATGATCTTAACCGGGTCGACATAACGCATCGCCTTGGTATCCAGGCCCGTTTCCTGCGTGGTGATGGCGGCGAACCGGGCCGCCGAGCCATAGCCCGGACAGTGATCCGTCTCGACCAAATCATTATCGATGGTCTTCGGAATATGGCTGACCCGAAGATCATAGTTTTCTTTCTGGGCCGCACGTGCGATCCGCAGAATCGTTTCGGCCGTATCATTGCCTCCGATCATAAACAGATACCGGACATTCCATTTTTGAAGGTTGCGCACCACATCGTATTCTTCGGCCTGTTTCAATTTCTGACGGGAGGAACCTAAGATTGCGGATGGAAGGGATCGAATACCCCGGATCAAGGAACAAGGCTGGGCCTTCAAATCGATAAAATCACCTTTCAAAAGGCCGGTGACACCATGCAGGGTTCCCCAAACGTGCGTGATAGATTTTGTTTTGCGGGCCCGTTCAACCACGCCGGCCAAACTCTGATTGATGACCGCCGTACAACCGCCGGACTGCCCCACAATGGCCTTGCCTTTGACAGGAGACATGGTTTCCTTCAACCCCTTTAAAAATCACCCTGAGCTGGAAGTTTAGGATTCATCATACCATAGACCGCTGCCGATGCCCAGTAGCGATATGAAGGCTTTGCCAGAACCGTATTCTGCGAACCAACGAGACGATCCCGAGCCAAAGCCTGGGCCACGCCTGGTGTTTAAGATGCCGGCGATGGATAAATAAAAAATACTCAAACTGGACCGTTTGGGAAAAACAAAATAAAGAAAGCCCAGCGATTGCAAACGTGTAATGATCCTGCGGATCTTGCGGGCAAAGCCGGGCGCCTCTTTCGGACTCGGAAATCTTACGGTGATTTGCGGAATCCCTCGAATCCTATCATCCCCTGCCGAATGAAACAATTTGACCGCCGTTCGACCCGCCCCGATCTTCAGTAGATCGACAGAAGAAATATTCGCGAATCGGATAAAGGTCTCAAAGGGCATGCCGTGGACGATGACTGGATTTCGTGCCGCCAACAGATCGGCTGGAGACGAATCGGCTGTCGGAGAAACGGACACGGCAAGCCGGATTGGTCCTTCGGCATCCGAAATGGCGATATTGAATTTCTTCACGCGCCGGGTCTCCTCAATAGAATGATAGAGGTTGGGATCGGCTTCAACGGCATAGCAATACGTTTTATAAAATCTCACCAAGTGCTTGCAAAACGCATCCCGCCTGGCGCCGACATCAACCACGACGGAACTTTTTCTCAATAATCCCGCACAAAAGATGTGGCCGGCGCATTCATCAATCCCTAAAATTCTTCGAAAATTCGAAATATTTCCCGCCATAAGATCGGCGACCCAAAGCGGCCCGCCATCCTTTTCTTACATCCGGATTTGATAATGAGCTGCGGTTCTGTTGAAAACCATTGTTTAAAACCTGTCATTGTGAGACCGTGCCCTAATATGTCGAAGCCGTCTCGTAAGGGGAAAATGGGATTGCTTCGTCGTCGGCCCCACAGATCTTTTTGACGGACTCCTCGTAATGACAATCGCTCAGGATTTCAACAGAACGATGACTTGTGCCAGTTTTTACAGAATAGAATTCCTCCCCGCCCGAGGGAGAGAATAACTGGAACAACGCATTGATCCATTATACCTTCGAGGTCAATTTATTTCGCGAGACAAAAAAAGACCCGGTTTTGGTATCAACCGGGTCTTCCTTTGGTTCTCGAAACTCGGGTTATAACTTCACGACTTTGGTGGCTTGGTCACCCTTGGGGCCTTTTTGAACTTCCAATTCAACCTCTTCGCCTTCCGATAAAGTTTTGTAGCCATCACCTTGAATAGCACTATGATGCACAAAGACATCACGGCCCGAATCAAGGGCAATGAACCCATAACCCTTTTGGTTACTGAACCATTTCACTTTTCCTCTAACCATTTTCTACAACTCCCCTTTCTCGTGTCTTAAAACTCACCCCGTCCCGAAAAAAAATCTGTTGCTCCGAACGGATGAGGCGGGAGACGAAAAACAAAAAAACCGCAAGGTGAGTTTCTCTTGACCTTGCGGTTTTAGATCGATCTCCCTT
>JAMWDC010000287.1 GCA_023819025.1 Candidatus Omnitrophota bacterium
TCAGTGCTGTCGTCACTTTTAAAATAGAAGTATTCGAGTTCCGGCCCTAGATAGAAGTGGTCCAAACCCATCTTCTTGGCCCGCTTTAATGCCTTTTTCAAAACATAACGCGGATCGCCTTCGTATTGTGTTTTGTCAGTATTGAGTATATCGCAGATCATCCTTGCCACGGCTTTTTCGGCCGGACGCCAGGGAAGCAGCTGAAAGGTTCCTGGATCCGGCATGGCGATCATGTCAGACTCCTCGATATCCTGATACCCCGTAATCGAGGAACCGTCAAATCCCATCCCGTTCTCAAGTGCTCCCTCCAGTTCCGAGTCCGTGATCGCAAAACTTTTGACCTGGCCAAGAATGTCGGTAAACCACAGCTTGATGAACTTTACATCATATTCCTTAACCAGTTTCAGTATGTCCTGTTTTGTCTTTTTTGCCATTTCTTTTCTCCTTACCCGATGAGGTTTTGATGCCATAAAAATAGGCGATCCCTAAGCCGTATCATGGCCTATAGAACGCCTTTGTTCAAACAAAATTTAAAGCTCCTTAAACCGTGTCTGCCCGGCTTCGAATATACATCACAACCCTTTTCTTAAAGTAAAAAACTTCAAGTTTTGGTAACCTTTTTTTTGCGATTTCTAGCCGTCTCAAATTTGTTTTTCTTGCCCGGCGCGGGACTGTACTTGTTCAATCTGCTCCATTACAAATCTTGGCAGATGGCGGAGCGGATTGAAGCTGCACTAGCCAATGGCAACTCCTCCGCGCTCACCGGTTCGGATCCGTATACAATCTCCCAAATCGAGCACGAATATTTTTCCGTCCCCGATCGTGCCGGTGTTGGCACCCTTCATGATGGCGCGAATCGTCGGTTCGACATAATCCTCATTCACCCCAATCTCGAGCCTGACCTTTTTGAGAAGGTTTCCCGTTTCCTTCTTTCCTCGATAGACTTCGGTATGACCCTTTTGACGACCGCATCCGAGAACCGTCGATACGGTCTTTAGATAAATCTCCTCCTTATCGAGTTCCTCAAGCACAGGTTCAAGCTTGTGGGGCTGGATGATTGCAATGATAAGCTTCATCGGTAATGTCCTCCTAATCGATCAATGTATAGGCACTTTCCTCGTGCTGGGTAATGTCAAGTCCAACGACTTCGTCTTCGTTTGAAACCCGAAGGCCCAACGTCGCATCGAGAATTTTAAGAATGACAAATGTCAACACGATGGAATACATCATCGTTGCTAAAACCCCCACCCCTTGAACGAGAAGTTGTGACGGATTCCCCCAAAATAGGCCATTATTGCCTGCAGGGTTGACAAGTTTCTCGGCGAAGATCCCCGTGGCCAGAGCACCAACGGTCCCGCCGACACCGTGGACACCAAAGGCATCAAGGCTGTCGTCATACGCTAATTTGAGCTTGATCATGGCAACCGCCACGTAGCAGATGATTCCGACAAGCAGTCCTATCCCGATCGCGGACATCGGCGAAACGAAACCGGAGGCCGGCGTGATTGCGACCAATCCGGCAACCGCTCCCGTCGCGCCTCCCAATACCGTAGGTTTGCCGAGAATCTTCCACTCGATCGTCATCCATGTTAATGCTGCGGCGGCAGCCGCGGTGTTCGTCGCGATGAACGCTGAAACAGCCAACCCATTGGCCGCCAAAGCGCTGCCTGCGTTGAAACCAAACCATCCGAACCAGAGCAACGAAGCCCCAAGAACGGTCAACGTCAGATTATGAGGCGGCATCGGCTCTTTCCCATATCCCTTCCTCCGCCCCAGGACAAGGGCACACACGAGCGCGGAAACACCAGAGGAGATATGAACAACTGTCCCGCCGGCGAAATCCAAGGCACCCATGTTCCTAAGCCAGCCGCCCACAGCCCAGACCCAGTGACAAATCGGATCGTACACAAGAATTGCCCACAACAAAGAAAAGAGACAGTAGGCCGAAAATTTCATCCGTTCCGCAAAAGCCCCGGTAATCAACGCGGGGGTGATGATGGCAAACATCATCTGATAGACCATAAAGAGACTGTGGGGTATTGTCCCCGCATAATCCGGATTCGGTTGAGAACCCACACCGCGGAGTCCCACCCACGCGAGGTTGCCAATAACATGAAACACATCGGGCCCGAACGCAAGACTATACCCGAAGAGAATCCATTGGATACTGATCAGGCACAAAACAAAGAACGATTGCATGATGGTAGCCAAAACGTTTTTCCTTCTGACAAGACCGGCGTAGAAAAACGCCAATCCCGGCGCCGTCATCATCATCACAAGTGCCGATGACATTAAAATCCATGCGACATCTCCGGAATGAATCATCTCGACCTCCTTCCGACACTGCCCGTTTTCCGATCGCCCCTTCAGGGATCCGGATCGATTGGATCCTGTGTCAATCGGATGCTCCTAAAATCGATAAATGACTTCCAAAGAAACCGTGCTTTGATGATCCGTCATTATTTTGTCTTCCAAGAATACGTCGCCGTTTGATTGGTCGTATCGGTACTCCAGGCGCGTGATGAAATCTTTCCAGATATTAAATTCGCTGGTAAAAGTGAATTCCCACAGGTCAACGTCCGGAAGATACGGAGTGAGTCCCATGACATAGCCAGTCCGAATGCCGTTCCGGTCATGAAAATATTCACCTCGGCACGCAAGGGCCCACCAATCCCGTAGTTGATACCGACCATATACGGCAATGCCGTCCCATGCCGCGTCTTTACCCTCAGCGTATCCCGTAAGGGCACTCGCCGCATTCTCCTCCCAACCGTAATTATAGTTGGCTTTGAGCGTTAACTTCTCAATAGGCTGATAGGTAAAAACAAAGTCGATCAGACTTCTAAGGTTCTTATTGGTGTCCGTCCGTTCAGCACCGATCAGGCTTCCGGCTGCCAGTGACAGATTGTCAAAAGGCAATATCACGATTTGAGATTCCATTGTTTTTGCCCGGTTATTATCCCGAGCGACGTCCCATCCGTTCATGAAGCCTATATAACCTTCAAGAGGCCATTCGGCGACCGGCTTGACATAAGAACGTATCCCGGTATG
>JAMWDC010000288.1 GCA_023819025.1 Candidatus Omnitrophota bacterium
CCCTTTTCCACACCCGATCTCAATTTCCAGAGGCCGATCGAGCGGAAAAAAATCCCTGAAAAATGCATCCAAGGCGGCCTTGTCTTCAGGATTAAGTCCTATTGCAGGATACCGTATATCCACTGTTAGCTCCATGAAATCCTCGCCCATTTCTCAAGGTTTTTATTCTCCATCAATAGGGTTGCAATAAAACCAATGTTTCTAAATGCTGAGTCCTCGGGAAAAAATCCAAGGGAACCACACGGATCACCTTCCACCCTTCCCCGATAAAAAGCCGAAGGTCCCGAAGAAGCGATTCGGGATAACAGGACAAATAAAGCAATGCATTCAAGGTCTTCAGGCGTGCAAGAAGGGTCGCCGCCTCCTGACCGAGACCTTTCCTCGGCGGATCAACGATGGCCACCTGCCGTTTCCAGGCCCTGCCGGTGTGGATCCGAAGGATTTCCGACTCCGCTTTTCCAAAACGGATTTCTACATTTTTTAATCGGTGATGAGCCGCGTTAAAACGGCTCAACGCCACCGAATTCGGGCTCTCTTCAACCAGGACAACATGCCCGACACGATCCGCGAAATAAATCCCAAAAAGTCCTACGCCGGCATAAAGATCAAAGAAGAGGGTTTCGGAATCCAGACATACCAAAGACTCGATCTGATCCATGAGCCGTGGCAAAAATGTAAGGTTGGCCTGGAAAAAGGTATCGAGCGAGTAATAAATCCTCTTCCCTCGTATGTCCGTCCAGAGATAATCCTTCTCTTTCAACACGAGCGACTTTTTTCCAATCCCTCCCCATAACACCCTTTTGTCATCGCCGGTTCGGACCACCAAATTGGCCGTCCGATACTTATCTGGCAGGACAGCTTCCGCTCTTATTTTTAACTCAGGCAGAAAATCCGATATCTCCCATCGAGCAATCGGACAGGCATGAACACCAACCACTTGATGGACTCCTTGAGGCTGAAATCCCAGGAGACACCCCCCTGTCTTGGTTCTTTTCAAGGTAAGATCGAGTCGGCTTCGATAGTGATACGGTTCGGAGGAGGGCAGGATCGGATGAAAAATATTTTCTTCCAAATTTAAACCGCGTATCAAAAGTCCCGTTAGGTATTTCTCCTTAACCGCGAGTTCTTCCGAATAAGAGATATCTTGATAGGCACATCCACCACAAAGCCCGAATACAGGGCACTCGGGTTGGATCGACATTACGGTCCCCCGACCTTGGTTGACATCTTCTGTTGAATTTGGCAACTCGAGCACCGCGGTTTCCCAACTTTTTAATTTGGATAAGATATCATAACGTGCCGTATTCAACTTGAAAAGTTTTGCTTTTGAGACATTCGGATCTCTTCTGAATCGTCCACGCTCGGAACCGTTCTGGACAAATGGACAATATCTAAAAAACAAGCTAAACTAACCCGCATGGATGACAAAGTTTTCCTGGAAGCCCTCCAGGCTAAATGCATTATCGGCATCTTTGATTGGGAACGCAAGATCAAGCAAAAAGTCTTGATCGACCTCGAAATACCTTCTGATGTGAAGAAAGCGGCCGGAAGGGATCGAATCCAGGATGCCCTCGATTATAAGCAAATCGCAAAGCATACTCTTCGCTTTGTATCCAAAAGCCGGTTTTATTTGATCGAGACCCTTGCCGAAAGGCTGGCCGAATCGCTTTTGCGGAAATTTCGTCTGCCCGCAGTTAAAATACGGGTTTCCAAACCCGGGGCTATCCGCGGCGCCAGGAGTGTCGGCGTCGAAATGACACGAAGAAAACGCCGGGCATCGGGAAAGTAGGAACAATCGGCCATGAAGACCGTCTATCTAAGTGTGGGATCGAATATTTGTCCGCAGGAGAACATCCCTTCATGTCTTAGAATACTGAAAAAGAAATTTTGGGTCAAAAAGATTTCATCGGTCTATGAAACAGCACCGATTGGGCCTGCCGGCACTTCGAAATTCTGGAATCTTGCGGTTTCCATAAGAACCCGCCTGAAGAAAAAGGACCTCGAGGGCCAATTAAGGTCGATCGAAAAAAAATTGCTCCGGCTCCGTCATCCTGCGAATAAATTTGCGCCTCGAACGATTGATTTAGATATCCTTCCGGAACCGGATTACCAGCATAAGGCGTTCGTGATCATTCCTTTGTCCGAAATAGCCCCCGATGAAGTGGACCCGGGATCGGGAAAAACCTTCAAGGAACTTGCACAGGCTTGGAATCGGAATTCAAAACGGATTCGTAAAATCGACTGCAAAAACCGTCGAAGGCATAGATTGCTTTAGGGAAATTAAGGGATAAATGAGTTGCTCCAGTTTTCACAGAATAGGATTCCTTCTCCCTGAAGGTGGGGGGCATAGTGATTCGTCACCTCCTCCCTCACCCTCCCCAGCAGGGGAGGAAATAACTGGAACAACGCATGATGAGTTTACGAATTCTGAAGCGGCTGAAGATAAAGGCTGTCCCTGTCAGACGAGAAAAAGCATATATTTCGCATACGGTGCTGCGCCTCGCGCAATCGCAGTTGCACCTGACACTGTTCCAACGAGTGTGTTCAGAACACCATTGACGGTTCCGGTCAGCAGCCCTAAAGGAAACGATTGGGTCGCTCCCGAAAGCATACACTTGGGCAGGGCAAAAACAGAACCGACGGTCCGGACCGTTCCCCCTAATATCAAACCTATGTTATTGGCGTCTTGAGCCCAAACAAAAGCAGGTGCCCAAAGAATAAAAAGAAGGACATAACACGTGGTTCTAAGTCTGAGTTTTGTGATATCCTGCAATGGAACCTCGCTGACTCATCCCTCCGGACGCACGACTAGAATTTTACTTCCATCATCATCTCGCTATAATTAACGGCATTGTTGCTGAATAACTTATCGAATTCTATTTTCTCGTTCAAAGGATATGTCGGGCTTCCCTCGAAATCGTATCATATACCTTGTCGATCATGGACACCGGCAGCGTTATCTTATTTCGTCTGCGACAGTCAGGAATTTTAAGGTTGCGCTTTTGAAAAATTTGGCTACGATAGTTCGGCTATGAAAAATAT
>JAMWDC010000289.1 GCA_023819025.1 Candidatus Omnitrophota bacterium
ATTCGATCCTGCCAACGAGGATCCCCCAGTGAAACTTGATAATACATTGCTCCAGTTATTCCCTCCTTTGGTGGGGAGGGTGAGGAAGGGTGTGACGAATCGCTATTGCCCCCACCTTAAGCGAGGAGGAATCCTATTCTGTGAAAACTGGAGCAATTCATGTAATTGGAAATGAAAATGACGAATTAAAGAGAATTTCTATTTTTCCGGTGAAGCGACTTCGGAAGGGTTGTTCGAAACGAGGATCTCGCGCGGCTTCGCCCCCTGCTGGGGTCCGATGATCCCTTCGGCTTCCATTTGATCGATGATTCGGGCAGCCCGGGTATAACCTAATCGAAGCCGTCGCTGGAGATTGGAGGTCGATGCCTGCCCTGTTTCCAAAACAATGGCCACGGCCTCATCAAAGAGTTCATCTTTTTCGAGGGCACCCCCAAGGCCTTTGCCTTCTTGAGCCGAAAGAATTTCTTGATGATACTCGGGCTTGCCCTGATTGGCCAGAAAACTGACCACCCGGTTAATTTCCTCATCAATCACTAAAGGCGCCTGCCCGCGGATTAACTTTTCAACGCCCGGTTGCATCAAAAGCAAGTCTCCGCGTCCGATCAATTTGTCGGCGCCGATGGTATCGATCACGGTCCTAGAATCTACCTTGGACGCAACCTTAAAGGAAATGCGGGCCGGGAAATTGGCTTTGATCACACCCGTGATGACATCCACCGACGGCCGTTGGGTTGCTAAGATCATATGAATGCCGACGGCGCGCGACAACTGAGCTATCCGCGTCAGCGCACCCTCCACTTTATCCTGGGATACCAGCATCAGATCGGCCAGCTCGTCAATCACGACGACAATATAAGGAAGCTTGGCCGGGATAACGTTTTCGGATTTTACATCCTTAATTTCGCTGAGCGCTTCTTCCGAGATCGGCCGGTTATTGAAGGTTTGAATATTGCGCACTCCTACTGTCGCAAAAAGTTTGTAACGATTTTCCATTTCGCTGACGACCCAGTTCAGGGTATGTGCGGCCTTTCGGACATCCGTCACCACCGGTGCCAGCATGTGCGGGATCGAATTAAACACCGCAAGCTCGACCCTTTTGGGATCGATCATCACAAACTTTAGATCTTCGGGAGATGCATAATAAAGCAATCCGGTGATCAGGGAATTTACACAGACGGTTTTTCCGCTCCCAGTCGTCCCGGCAATCAGGATATGCGGCATGGATGTTAAATCCCCGATCAGGGGTTTTCCGCTTGTATCTTTACCAAAAACCAAGGGCAGTTCAAAGCGTCTGGACCGGAACAGGGAAGTTTCGATCAGTTCCCGCAAGTAGACCACGCTAATAACGGAATTAGGGACTTCAATCCCTACTGCGGATTTTCCGGGGATGGGAATAATGAGCCGTACGCTTACGGCCTTCAACGCTAGGGCAATGTCATCGGAAAGAGATGCAATAGAATTGACCTTCACTCCCGGAGCCGGCATCACTTCATAGCGAGTAATCACCGGTCCCTGTTCGACTTCCGTCACTTTCACTTCAATCCCAAACTCCTGGAGCGTTTCTTCCAAAATCTTTGAATTTTCTTTAAGATCATCGCCCCGCAGGGTCTCCCGCTGGGGAACCCTTAAAAGGTCCAGCGGTGGAAAGCGATAACCTCCTGTCTGAGACCGCTTGGAAGAAATTACGCCATCAAAATGTGAAGCCTCGTCCCCTGACGGTTTGGCGGGAGGACTTTCGGTGCGTTCTTGTTTGGGCTTTGCCTCCCGGGGTGGAGGAACCGTTTCCGGCATCCGAGGTTTGACGAGAGGAATTTCATCCCTAGATCGGACTTCATCTTTAGAACCAACTTCGGCAATATCCGGCCGGTATTGTTTAACCTTCAGAGGTATGTTTGCAGGAAGAGAGGATGAAGTGATCGGTTTTTTCATGAACCGCACCGGTTTCTCGATGGCACTGCGTTCCCCCGGAATTCTCTCAATGATGGCGGACCAAATGAGTTCGAGGTTTTCCAGAAACCCGCCGATCTTCTTCCGAACTCCGTCTGCCAGCTTTTTGACGATCGGATAAATAAGAAAATCCGTGGCCAACAGAACCGAAAGGAGGAGGCACGACGTGACCAAAATCAAACTTCCTAAGTAGCCGAAATAGCGCAAAAGGTGATTCCCGGCAATATACCCCACCACCCCGCCCCGCACCAGCCGAAGCGATGCCTCCGTTGAAATTGCGGTTAACGTCGAGGAGGCGAACAGCGTGATCATCAGGCCGACAAATTTAAAGAAATTTTTTTCCGGAACCCTTTGAAGGAAAAAACATCCCGACCACAGCAGAAAAATCATCGGGATGACAAAGGCGCTCAGCCCGAAAACAGCAAATAAGACAAACGCCAGATAAGCGCCCGTAACCCCCGTTACATTACGAACCGGCGAGGACGGATGCGAGGTATAAAAAGGAATATCTTCGGTGTGAAAAAACAACAAACTGGCGAGGCTGAAAAGCCCCAACAGAAGAAATAAAACACCCCAGATTTCATTAATTCTTTCTTTCCGCATGGTTAATCACCGAGATCGGGACGGCGGGTAAAACTTAAACGGCGACGCTTTTTCAGTCTTTGACACCTTACCCGCCGCCGTTCTACCCTCTTACGCAGAAAGCCACGGCTCCCAAGCCAGCAGATAAATGCGACGAGGGTACTCCTGCGAAGCCATGTCGATAGGGACACGGCGAAGCAGCATCATTGCTTCGGAGAGGTTCCGCCCCTAAAGCATAACCCACGGGGCTCCACCTAGAATCCCGTATGGCCGAACCCACCGCTTCCACGATGGGTCGCACTTAAATTATCGGCCACCACAAGTTTCACCTTTATAATTTGAGCGATTACAAGTTGAGCAATGCGCAAACCGCGCGTGACAGTAAAATTCTCGCGGCTCAAATTGATCAGGATGACTTGAATTTCACCCCGATAGTCCCAATCAATGGTTCCAGGTGTGTTCAGAAGAGTGATGCCGTGCTTGAGGGCCAGGCCGCTGC
>JAMWDC010000290.1 GCA_023819025.1 Candidatus Omnitrophota bacterium
CTCCTTTGTCATGTCGTCTACGGGTTGCATCTTTAACGCGGCGAACAGCTGGGGCCGGGTCCTTGGATCAAGCCAAAGGTCATTCAAGATTTCTATCCTGACCAGATCCGCAAGCTTATCCCATTTCGATTCCCAATGGGCGTGCCCCATGGTCGCCACAATGGGTAAATCCTCGCCTTCGTTACGGTCGAGCGCAACGCGTTGGTCAATATGACGTTCAAGGATCTTGAGAAATGCCGGATTCGAAAGATCCAGATCCGTAAGGTAACGGAAGAACATACGAACCCGGTCGCGGTCCGGAACTTCCTTCCCGTCCTGGTTGATATTGGCATTATCGCTGAAATTCCCTTGGGTCACTTCATTAAGAAACCGGAGGGCCATGTCCACAGGAACTGAAGCAACACCATGGGTAATTTCATAGTTCAATAACTTCCCTCTAAAATCATTGTGGCATTGAAAAGAATAACCCAAGGGCTCGTAATGGTGCGACCCCCCGAAATTACTTGTGTACCAGCTAAAAATACCTCCCAGGACCCATGACAGGAAAAAGATAGGAAAACCTTTCCAAAACAGTGCCGGATCGAACAACCCAAAAAGCACACCGACGAAGACAACTGCCCCTAACTGCAAAGGTAACAAAAGTTCAAGTTTGGGGTCATAATATTGACTCAGGGGCAACCCCTTGGCTTCAAGTTTGTTTAGCACCCTCAGATCAAACCAGCCGGCGGCACCCGTCAGGTAATTTTCGAATGCGGCGATGATAAATTTCGTCCGGATCAGCAACATCCGTAAAAGTGTCGACGTGTGCCGGATGGATTCGTGGCCAGCGCGGTTGGCGTCTTCACCGACTTGATAGGAAAGCACAATCGAACGGCGGAAACCCTTTAGGGGCCAAACAAAAACCAAACCGAGAAGAACTTTTCCCAACAAGCCTGCCCACCAGCTCACTTGCTTCCAGTTCCTCCACTGGGCCAGATGTCCTTTCACATCGTGCTCATAAAGCATATCACCCCGAAAGGCTGCAAATCTGCTCACCGCACGATGAGTTGCAAAAAGACCTCGCAAAAAAAGAACGGTAAAAAGGTAATAAGATAAATAAGAAACCCCGCTAATGATATTAGCCGGAATCATCGTTGGAACAACCGCCCCGCCATAGGAACTCGAAATGACGATGACAGGCGACGTCCATAGCGTGTACTGGTAGCTCGCGGCCATGATGGAACTGATGACATCAACGGCATGATAAAATGGGGGCGCAATCACATAAGGCAATAACACGAAGTTAATAAAAACTGCAGCCACGGCCAAAACGCCGACCCAAAGCCCCAACTTCAACAAACGCTTGAAGGACGAAGGCCTCAAATCCGGATTCAATGTTTTATAGCTTGGGAGGACACTTTTCAAGATTCTCTGATGAAAGACATAAAGCAAAATGAGAAAGACGTGAAACAACGAATACGGCATGAGATAGGTACCAAGTAAGTTATAAAGCACTGCAAGGAGACCTATCATCGCACCGAGGGCGATCAGATTGGACAAGGTCTCGCCAGGTTTATTGGGCTTGAAAATTTTCTTAATCGCGGGAATCCAGACCTTCTGGCCGATCAAAATGGTCATCACCGCCAAAAACAAATACCCGGAAATGATTGGATTTTTGGCCGTCAAAAGTCCGGGCATCAGAGTCGCAAGTAATCCCAGCCCGAAAACCCAGATAAGAAAGTTGGGTTCACTGATGAATCCGCGAAGAAGGAGCCTGATATGGTTTTGGCCCTCCAGGGAATAACCGCTTTGCTGCCAAACCGTAAATTTCCTAAAACCATCCCAGATGGTTTTCAGGGCCGCACCGGGCTGCCCTTTGAGAAACAAAACAAACGCATGAAAAAGATAATAACTTTCATCCAAGGCCATGGTATCGCCAGCAATCCAACCCGTACCGCGTGCAAGCTGGCGGCTGACCATCACGGCTTCTCCCAGCATGGTTTCCTCGGTCTTGCGGATGGGTTCATCCTCCGTCCCGTCAATAGCAGCGGTCGGACCGAACTGAGCTTCCCGGAAATCATGGCACCGGAAACCAGCCGGGATGCCGCGCCTTAGAATTAAATTCAGGAAATACATTTTTACCAAAAGATCCATTTTCCCATAGGCGGAGGCCTCCCCGTACATAAAGAAATTCATGAGGGCAATATAACCGAGCATCGATTGTGCCCACATATATCCACGGCCGAATGCTGTCCAAGGATTTGTGTAGGTGATGAACTCCTGAAACATCATCCAGCGCCTGTCGGTCACAAGATCGTACATCACGCGCGAGGCAATCTGTGGTGCGATGCGTCCCCAGAGACCGTTTTTATTATCGTGTTGCAGAATGGCCTGGATGGCATGCTGGACCTCAAGCGGATCGTTGGTGTCATAGCTGCGCACATACCGTCCGTCATTCGTTGTAAGGAAATACCCGTACTGTACCTCGTCCCCTAACTCGTTATTGTCAGTGGGACGACGTAAGCGGCTATTTTTCTTATGCACCTCACCGGTTAACTTATCTTTAATATTACGCCGATAGGCAAGATAACCCTTTGTTTTATCCGCTTCCTTGTCATCGATGTCTTTTTGGAGGTCATCGGCTCCAATCCCAATATCCTGGATGCTTCCAAGATAACGTTGAACAATCAAGTCCCCGGCATGATCAATCGAGATTCCGAGTTTGCTTGTATCGTCAGGATTCAGTCTTGTAAGTACGCTGCCATCTTTCTTTCGCTCAGTTAAAATCGCACTCTTCCGACCCTGCGGAGTCATCAAACCAATCTCAGGGGCTAAAATTTCCCAAACGCCATTCTCTTGATCGATTTCACGCGCAAGGGCCGTATCCTCATATTTATTTTTATACCGCAGGTATCCATCCTCGGCGGTCTGAAGATCTTCAGAACTTACATCATTAAGGCATCCCGGGGCGATATTCTCGGCTTCAATTACCTTACCCGTTGTGCGATGGCAGATGCGTTGCAACCTGCCATTTTCTTTT
>JAMWDC010000291.1 GCA_023819025.1 Candidatus Omnitrophota bacterium
GGATTACGAACGGGTACGCTTTGTTCTTCGTTCGCTTAAAAAAGACGCCGGGCTGGCCTTAAAACTCATGGCCGAACAGCTCCGTGACCCGGCTTTTCCGGAGGACGAACTCGGAAAACAAATCCAGCAATGGAAGGTCAGCATTCATGAAGCGATGGGCGATACGCTCTCTCAGGCACTTTCTGCCTTAAGCCGGAAAGTTTATCCGCCGTCCCATCCTCATTACCAGATCCCGTTCGAAAAACAACTGCAGAATCTTGATGAAGTCACCATGGACAAAATCAAAAAATTTCATGAAGACCATTACGGACCTCAGAACGCTAGGCTGGTTGCTGTGGGCGATATCGACGCCCAGATGCTCGAAGATGCCATCCGTAACAGTTTTGAAGGCTGGGTTAAAAAAAAGACATCCCGACCTTATACCACGAAGGTCCCCTTAAAAACCCAACCCGTTCGAGAAGTCATTCCTTTACCCGATAAACCGAATATTGATGTTGTCTTTGGACATGCCTTACCCTTGGACCGACGCAGCAAGTTTTATCTTCCGCTGTATTTATCCAACTTTATCCTCGGAGGCGATTTTTCGGCCCGGCTTGCCAATACCGTGAGGGATGATCAGGGATTGACTTACCACATCCAATCTGAAATGGCTGGAATCGAAAAAGACATCCAGGGCCATTGGCAAATCAACGTCATTTTAAATGCCGAAACCGTAAACGAGGGGATCGAGGCTGTCAGGAAACAGCTCAACTTCTTTGTCGAAAAAGGAATCCGCCCTCAAGAACTAACGGATCGGAAGAATACCGTCATCGGCATTTTCAAAGTCAGACTTTCTTCGAGCCACGGCCTGGCCAATCAGATTTTGCGAAGCGAGGAACTGGGTCTAGGATTTGCGTACCTGGACCGGTTCCAAGAGCTGGTTCAAGCCGTCACGCTCCGTCAGGCCAACCATGTAGTTCAACGTTTTCTCCATCCAGATCAATTGAATATCGTAATGGCCGGAAGCCTAGAAAACAACTTCCCCGAAAGCGAAAAAAAGTAAATTTTTGGAACCATTTTCTCATGACTAAAATGCTCCTTTTTGATATTGACGGAACACTTCTGATCACTGGGGGTGTCGGTATGGCAGCATTCGAAAAGGCATTCCAGGAACTTCACGGCATCCGCGATTGCTGGGGGGATACGATCCCGGACGGTAAAACAGATCCTCTCTTGTTCGAGGAAATTTCCGCGGTGCACCTTCAAAGACCTCTGACAGACCGGGAATACTCGAGGTTGTACGAAAGGTATTTGTTCTATTTCCGTCGTGAAATCAACAAGACCGGTTGTTTTCGACTGATGCCCGGCGTGGTCCCCCTTCTGGAGTCTCTTGGACAAGATTCAGGCATTCTCCTGGGAATCGCCACGGGCAACTTTGAGGAAGCGGCTTGGCTAAAACTGAAGCGGGGAGGATTGGATCACTATTTTCGTTTCGGCGGGTTCGGTTCGGATGCGCGAGACCGCGTCCAGCTATTACAAATTGCCATTCAAAGAGGACTGGATCGTACAGGTTGGGTCCTCCCGAACGAAAATATCTATGTGATCGGGGATTCGATACGCGACATGGAGGCTGGAAATCAACTCGGCATTCAAACCATCGGGGTCGCTACCGGAAAGACAAGCCTTCGAGAATTGGCCGCAATGAACCCCTCATATCTTTTTGAGGATTTTTCGGATGCTCAAAAATTTCTGTCAATCATCCGCGAACGCCCCACGCCGACTCTTTGAAATACAAAAGCAATCCCATCAGCGAAAACCCGTCTCGGATGATTTTCTGATCGATCATGGACCAAACTTCTTTAGGCATCACCCACTTAATTTCTCTGACTTCATTTGGATCAAACGATCCCGTGTTCCGACCGGCTTTTAACTGAACCAGGTGGGAGACGGCGCTCGATATCCCGATGACCGGATGCAACGAATAAAGCACCTTCCCATCCGTTGTCTCATAACCCGTTTCTTCCCGAACCTCCCGTTTCGCAGCATCGAGGATCGATTCGGATTTCTCACGATATCCCGCCGGGATTTCCCATTCCAGCGTCCCGGAGATGTATCGATAAGAATGAATCAAAAGAATATTCCCCTGCTCATTCACCACCACGCTTCCTACACCATCCTTGCCGAATTCCAGAAAATGATGACTCTGTACGATCCTGCCGCCCGGGAAGGCAACCTTATCCACATAGAGGTTGATCCACTCACTTTGATAAATGACGGCCCGGGATAAGATTTTAGGATTCATCTCTTGCATCAAGGTTGGATACTCCTTTCTCTAGCAATCACACACGTACAGTCGGCCTTCATTGCTTTCATGAAGCATTTCGGACAACAAGAACTTCACCGAGGATGCCCCTCGGAATCGCGACCTCCAGAATACAATATGGCCAAATCCTTGACGCGATGCCGTTAACCTGTCAGGAGATAGCTGCACTCCTTCAAAAGCTGCTCCGGGTCATTCGATGCGACAATATTTTTAAGGCCAACCTTTTTCAGGATTTCTTTGGTCACTGTCAGATTGAATTGATCACTATGGGCGGCAAATAAAACCAGGGGGATATCCATCGTTTTAGACATCTGCCGGAATTTACAGGCGAGTAAATCCCCAGGCAGATCTTCTATTTTTAAATCGATGAGGATGATGTCGGGCAGGTTCGACAAGGCGATCTCGATCGCTTTGACTGCAGAGTTTGCCGGCAGAACGTCATAGCCTGCAGTCAAAAAGGCATTGATAATTTTCCCGAGGACCTTCGGATCATTTTCTACAAGCAGGAGTTTCTTCTGCCGATGCTCCAATGAAACCTTTCCCGAAGGAGTTTTGTCGAATCGTTTGGAAATGATCAGGCCGGCCTCCCGGATAAAATCATCGACTTTGAAAGGCTTGGTCATGAATCCGTCCACATTGAGCTGCTTAAACAAGTCGGATAAATTAGCCCGGGCTGTTACCACCAGCACCGGATATTTCGTTCTTTCGA
>JAMWDC010000292.1 GCA_023819025.1 Candidatus Omnitrophota bacterium
AGACTCTGGAGGCGGCCTCCGTCACGGTGACCGTCGAAAAATTTAAAATCGTGCCGAATGTTTTAAATCCGGAGCTTTTGAAAGCCGACCTGATTCTTGCGGCTTACGAGGAAAAACCTTGAGGAAGGTCATGGAATTTTTCGCTAAACAAAAAAGGAGAATTTTTCGATGGGCCGTGATCCTTCTGGCCGCCGCGGTTCTCTTTTCCATAATACGGGGAAGGGTGCGGTATGAGATGCCCCCACCCAAAGATTTGATCATGCCCCCGGCCGAGATCCGGGCCGAAAAATTTGTACCCCGACGATCCATTTCTTTGGAGGAAAAACAACGGAATCAGCAATCGGGTTTGCACCAGCCGTGGGGGCGCGATCCTTTTTCAGCCGCCCTGATTGGCGGCATGCCGGGGATACGGGCTGACGGCACCCGAACCCTGGATATCGAATCCCTGGACTTGACTGGGATCCTTGTCAGCGGAAAAAGGAAAGTAGCGATTATTAACCGTATTTTTGTCCGTGAAGGCGACAGCGTCGAAGGGATGATGATTGAGAAGATTGAAAAGGATCGGGTACTTTTAAAGAACGGGAACGAGGAAATTATTTTACGAATCGGAGCGAAATGACCATGAGAAAAATAATCGTATGGCTTCTTTGTGTGATACTCATCATGCCCATGCCGGTTTCGTTAGCCGAAACAGAGAACGAAGCGATCGTGCCGAAGGTTACGGCCAAAGAGGACGGTTCTATGATGGTCTTTCGGAATGCAGATATCCGGGACGTCCTGAGTTTGATTGCCGAAGAGTATGATCTGAATATTGTGATGAGCGAAGAGGTGGCAGGGGCAATCAATTTACGCCTCAAAGGGGCATCTCTAAATAACACGCTCGATGCGATCTTGATTTCGCGCGGCTACGATTATGAGATCCGGGATAATATCATCCGGGTCGGCCCGGCCGAGGTGATCGAGGCCGAAAGAACCCGAAGGCTCTCCAAACAGGAGCTGGAACCGCTCGTGTCTGAAGTCATCATCCTTCGTTACCTCGATGCCAACGATGTCAAGCCGCTGGTAGAGTCGATGCTGACCTCGCGCGGTTCGGTAAGCGTTTTGGAGAGACGGGGTTATAAAGGCTTTCAGTTTGGTGCCCAGTCCACCCAAGGGATCAGCACGACGAGTTCCTCGACCGGGACGGCCACTGCGCAGACCGGCGGTTTGATCAGCGAGAGAAAATCGGACGAAAAACCCCGGTCCAATACCCTGATGATCAGCGACGTCCGCAGTCAGATGGAACGGATCAAGGGTGTGATTGATGAAATTGATGTTTCCCCTCGTCAGGTCTTGATTGATGCAAAGATCTTAGAAGTGACCACCGGTACCTTAGAGGATCTAGGGATCGATTTTAATAGTGTTACGACGTTTGCGGTGAGACACGGACGCTATGAGCCGCTTACCACAGATGTTAATTCCAGTACCTCGGATAGTGACATTGATGATGGAATTTTCTCAAGCGAATTTCCGTCAAATACGGATGCGGGTATCCATGCGGTTTTCCAGCATTTAAACGGTGAAGATTTTACGACGACCTTCCATGCATTGTTACAGGACCAAAAGACAAAGGTCCTTTCCGCACCGCGTATCCTGACAATTGAGAATCAGGAGGCGGCCATTCTTGTGGGCGAACAATATCCTATTTTTGAGACCAACGTCACGGATCAGGGGACTGCGACGGAGACCCTTTCCTTTTTTCAGCCCATCGGTATCAGCCTGCAGGTCATTGCGCAGGTGACCGCTGAAAATGATGTCATCATGATTATTCATCCGACAGTCAGCTCCTTGGGGGACAATGTCGTGGGGACAACCGGTTTGGTGCAGCCGAGGATCAATATCCGCGAGGCGGATACGCGTGTTTTGGTGAAGAATGGTGAGACGCTAGTAATCGGCGGACTTTTGGAGGATGACACGAACGAACAATTGTACGAGATTCCGCTTTTGGGGCGTATCCCGTTCTTGGGAAAAATTTTCACGCGTCGCCAGAGCGATGTGGATCAGCGCAATCTTTTAATTTTTATTACGCCCACCGTGGTTAACGAAGGGAGCCTTCCCTTGAATCCGGCCGAGGGGATCGCCCTTCAAGGGATTCGCGATCCCGACAGCTACGGGACACTTTATGAACGCCGTAACGTGATTCGCCGTATTTACGACACGGCAAAAAAGAGTTATAAAAAGAGACAATACGACCTTGCGCGGGATCAATTCATCAAAGTCCTCGCCCTTGATTCCAACCATCGCGGAGCAATTCGGTATTTGAAGAAAATGAATGCCCTGCCAGAAAGAAGGCTCGCCACTTCCGACTGACGTGTGAGGGGAGAGGATCCCGGATATCAGACCCGCGAAGGGATTATGTTTGCAAAAGCGCTTGGATGGTATCCAGCAATTCCTTCGGATTAAAAGGCTTGGTGATATAAGCATCCGCGCCTGCAGCCATGCCTTTTTCCTTGTCTTCGTTTTGCACTCGCGCACTTAGCATGAGGACGGGGATGTGTTTGTATTTGTCATCCAGCTTGAGGAGGCGGCAGACGCGGTATCCGTCCATTTTGGGGAGCATAATATCCAGAATAATCAGATCAGGATTCTCTAAGCGAACTTTATTGAGCCCCTCTTGGCCGTCGTAGGCATTGACCACCTCATAGCCCTGAGTTTTCAAGCGGGACTCAAGGACCCTGACAATGATCGGTTCATCGTCAACGATCAGGATCTTTTTAGGTTTATTTTCCGCTGAAGGTGTATCCGACATATCCCACCGCAGGTTTTTTAAGATTATAAGGATTGAAAACCGTTGACGCAATCAATTTCATAACTTTATCTTGTTCAGAGTGTTAGCTTGCTTCTCAGGGGATCGCCCTTGCTGGACAAATCATTTGTTCTATTGTATAGTAACCACCTTAGCAAAACGAAAAGCAGTCAGGCTGTTTTAATTAGAGGTTTAAATCGCAATGGATTGAGGTGAATGGT
>JAMWDC010000293.1 GCA_023819025.1 Candidatus Omnitrophota bacterium
TTGATGAGTCGTTTAAAAACAGGGTATCCGTTATTGCAGTGGAGCGGGAGAAAGAACAAAACGAGATCAATGACCTTGAAGTGGACTATCGAGTGAAAGGTGAAGGCATCAGCATTTTCTTTGAAAAGTATTCAACCTATTACAATTTGCGGAAACTTGCCGAAGAGTTTGCCACAACTCTTTCGGTTTCACAAATTGCCCATATGCTTCTGAATCGCATCGTCGATTTTATCCCCCGCGGGGATGTTGCACTCGTCACGCTGGCGGATCCGGAGGAGAAGCGGCTCGCCGTGATTGCCGCAAAGCAATTGAAGAAGCCCGATGTACCTTACAGCCCGAACGGGGATCTCTTCGATGCCTGGGCTATCAAAAACCGAAAACGTCTGATCGTTCTCGACACGCAAGTGGATTTTCGGTTCGACTCCCGAGAGTTACCTGCAGGCGAAATCCTGCGCAGCTTGATTGTGGCGCCTTTATTGCATCAAGGACGCGTGATGGGTACGCTTCGGGTGAACTCCGGGATGGCCCATACCTTTTCCAATGATGATCTTCGGGTTCTGGACACGACCTCCGTATTGGCATCTTCGGCGCTTTCCAATGCGATGCTGTATGAACAGACCAAAGAGCTTTCGATACGCGATTCTCTCACGGGCCTCTACGTCCGGCGTTATTTCTTCGAACGCTTGAAAGAGGAGCATCAGCGCTTCTTGTTAACCCATCGACCGCTTTCATTGCTGATGTGCGACCTGGATCATTTTAAGGAATGCAACGACCGCTTTGGCCATGGGGTGGGGGACCTGATGTTGATTCATTTTTCCCAGATTTTAAAAAAGTCAGGGGAGAACCTTGTCCTCGGCCGTTATGGAGGCGAGGAGTTTGCGATCTTGTGTCCCGAAACGACCAAGGAAGAGGGCGGAAGGATTGCGGAAAGTATTCGACAAACGGTCGAGGCGACTCCTTTGGTGATCCGCCGTGAAAATATTCCGCTTACCGTGTCCATCGGCGTGGCCAATGTTCCTGTAGATGCCCTCGATTACGAAATCCTGATTCAACGATCCGATCAGGCACTCTATCGTGCAAAACGCGAAGGGAGAAACCGGATATGCTTAAGCACAGCCTGATCTTCGCGGGCTTTATCCTTTTGGTAGCGGCAGTGGCCGTTCAAGCGGGGGATTTATTTTTGTCCTATTATGTCCTGTTTCCTTCGTTGGTCTTTCCTTTCTTCTATTTTTTCGTCATGCCGTCGGCTCCTTTCCTGAGCGCAACCGCAGTGGTCACTGCGGTTTTTTACGGTTTTTATCTTTATGGCCATCCTACGCTGGAAATGGCTTTATTGCTGGTCCTGTTCATTCTCATCCTCGGGGGCCTGTTCTATTTTCAACAGCGCTTGAATAGCGAATTGGATGATCAGACCCGCGAGTCGTCCAAGGTTCATGCGGAGCTGATGAACCAGAAACAGAAGTATCAATCCCGACTGGAGAGTTTGCATCACCTGGAAAAACAGGTTTCCAGTCTCATGGATCTTTTTGAAATCGCCCGCGATTTTAACGATTGCCTAAGCTTTGAAGCGATTGCCGATCTCTTGCATAAGCGGATCCTGCCACAGTTGCCATTTGAATGGCTTGCGCTGGTATTACTTGATAAAAACGAGGAAAGCGATTCGGGTGATGTGCGTTCTTTAAAGGTGACTGCCGAAGGTGTCCGGGACGAAAAGATTGATTTGTCGGTCCGTGACCGCGAGATCTTGAATCAGATCCAGTTGAATAAACAAATGATTCGTCAAGATCGCGAATGGATCTTTCCGCTTGTTGCTGAAGGCAGGGTGAACGCCCTCTTGAGAGTCAAAGGCGCGGATGACAACGACCTCGCGAAATTCGAAGTCCTGGCGGCCCATTTGCTACTTCAGGTTAAAAAAGTCCGCCTCTACGAAGAGGTGCGTGAGCTGTCGATCACGGATAGTTTGACCAATGTCTTTGTCCGGCGTCATTTCCTGGAGCGGTTTGAGGATGAGCTTAAAAGATGCAGTAAGTACCATCTGCCGTTGGCGTTGTTAATGTTAGACATCGATCATTTTAAAAGATATAATGACGACTTCGGTCATCTGGTCGGCGATGCCACGTTGAAGGAAGTCGCCGTGTTACTTCGCGCAAATTTGCGTCATGTCGATATTATCGCGCGTTACGGCGGCGAAGAGTTTATTGTGGTCATACCCGAGGCTCGTCGGGAGGGCGCTCACGAGATCGCCGAGCGTATTCGATCGAGCATCGCGCGGCATCATTTCAAGGTGTATGGTGTGGAAACCCGTGTGACGGTGAGCATCGGCATCGCCCTGTTTACAGGCGAAGAGTTCCCGCAATCGGCAGACGGAACGAACTCGGCGTATGCGCTCGAGTTGATTCGGAGGGCCGACAAGGCGCTGTATCGGGCGAAAGAAGAAGGACGGAATCGTGTCGTGTTTTATCAGGATTTTTAAATTGATGAGATCCGTAAAGTTTAAGCTTTGCTTTTTGTGCTGTTTGATCGGTGTTCAATCTGTATTGGTGGCTCTCAGTTTTGCGGCTGAGGATTCTGCATCAAGATCAAAAACAGCCTCCCCGGATATCCCTTCCATTGAACGTTTTCCGAAAAAGGAATACCAGGTTGAAGTCGTTGCCGACCGTCTCGAATATTCCCAGGATCAGAAAAAGGCGATCGCTACCGGCAATGTGGTGATTACCTATCAGGATTATCGCATCACCGCGGATTATGCGGAGGTTGAAACGGACACCAAACAATCTTACGCCAAGGGACATGTCCTTTTGTTCGAGGGCGACGACGCGCGCGCATACGGCAATGAAGTGCATTACGATTTTGACAAAAATAGCGGGAGTTTCCCCGACGGACGGTTTTTGAATGCACCTTGGTATTCCACGGGTAAAGATGTACAACAAATCCGAAAGGGCTATCAGAAGGTTCAGAACGGAGGCGTGACCACATGCAGTTCAGAACACCCTCATTATGAA
>JAMWDC010000294.1 GCA_023819025.1 Candidatus Omnitrophota bacterium
GTGAGGTCTATGGGGATCCGGATAACCGGTTTGTTCCGACGCCGGAAGATTATTGCGGAAATGTTTCGATTACAGGCCCCAGGTCCTGTTATGATGAATCCAAGCGGTTTGCGGAGACGTTATGTCTTGCGTACATGCGGGTTTTCAACGTCCCTGTCAAGATCGTCCGTCCTTTTAACGTTTATGGGCCGGGCATCCGGCCGGATGATTATCGGGTCTTGCCGAATTTCATCGAACACGCACTCCGCAGAGAACCGTTGCCTGTGCATGGGAGCGGGACGAATACCCGTTCTTTCTGTTACATCAACGATGCGATCGAAGCGATCTTTAAAATTCTTTTTTCCGAGTACAACGGCGAACCGTTCAATGTCGGCAATCCCCAACCGGAAGTTTCGGTCAAGGAGTTGGGGATGATGGTGGCCCAAGCTATGCCCTACCGTGTGGAGGTCGTCAACATTGATCCGCCTCATGCGGTTTACGCAAGTGCGGATCCCAAAAGGCGCTGTCCGGATATCAGCAAACTGAAAAACCTTATTGGTTTCGAACCCAAATATGGATTACAGGAAGGGCTCGAGAGAACCATCCGCTGGTTTAGCGGCGGTTAATAAACTCGTTTCTCAAGCTCGGAGTGGCTATTATGGAAACCTTACGGCATATTAATCCGGCGGTTATTGATGACCGCGGTGAGATTCATAATCTCTTTGAGGGAAGAATCGAACATATAGCATTAATCACATCCAAAAAGGGAGCGGTCCGAGGGAACCATTACCACCGTCGCGATTATCAGTATATTTATTTAGTCCGCGGGGCTTTTAACAGTCATTCCTGCGAGGTTCGGGATCCCCAAGGGACAAGACAAATTTTGAAGGTCAGACCCGGAGACCTCGTGGATACGCCGCCTTTAACCGCGCATGCTCAAGAATTTACGGAGGACTCCGTTTTTCTCGCCCTGACGACCCGGCAACGAGAACATGGAAAGTATGAGGAAGATACCATCGCTTATCAGGTGATCGAAGGCTACGTGAATCCCCAGCTTCTTCAGGCACGTCCTGCCAACTAACTTTGCCTTCCGAATCGAAAAGGATATCCTATGAACAGGGCCGTGATCATAACTGGCGCAAGTGGGGGGCTCGGAGTGGCTTTGACCCGGAAATTTCTGGACGCCGGCGATCGTGTTTTTGCCATCGGTCGCCGTCGATCAAGCTTGAGATCGGTGTTCAAGCAACTGCCGCCTACGAAAAATTGGAGGCAGTTTAGTCTTGACCTTACCTGCGAAACCAGTGTTCGTAGTTTAATTCGTCGGATCTACAAAGCCGTTCGACGGATCGATATTCTGATCAATACCGTAGGTTACGGGGGGAAGCTTTGGAGGACGGAAGAACACTCCCTGAAGAATTTTCGAAAGCATTTTGCGGTCAATTTGCAGACTGCTTTTTTGATGTGCAAGTACACGATTCCCATTTTTCTCAGGCAAAGACAGGGACTTATTATCAATGTTGCTTCGATGGCCGCCAAGCGCGCTGTGCCGGGGCTCTTTGCCTATTCGGCTGCCAAGGCAGGACTTTTGGCCTTGTCACAGTGCGTGGCTAAAGAGAATTCGGGATCCGGGCTGAAGTGCCTGACGGTATGTCCCGGGGGGATGAATACGAAGATGCGTGCGGATTTATTCGGTTCCGAGGACGCCAAGAAGCAGCAAAGTCCCGAATACGTTGCCGATGTGATTTTGAAAGTTGCTTCCGATGAAATTCAGGTAGAGTCTGGCGGTGATATCGTGATTCGGCACGGAAAGATTACTGCAATTAATCCGGCTCCGCCGGCCTAAAGGCTCCATCGAAAAACACCTTTGATGAAAACGCAACCTTACGAAAATTATTTAAAAAAACATTGCCGCTACTGTGGTCAGGATCTCACCCAACCGTTTCTTGATCTTGGAGCGATGCCTCTAGCCAATTCCTATGTGACTAAAGAAGGCCTGGATCAGGAGGAATTTCAATGTCCGCTGAGTTTGACGTGGTGTTCGAATTGCGGTCTTGTCCAGCTGACCCATGTCGTTCCGCCGAGCCTGATGTTTTCTCATTACCTTTATGTCAGTTCGACGACACAAACCTTCCGAAATCATTTTGCCGATTATGCGAAAGCGATTAAGGAAAAACTGCCCCGCCGGCAGCATTACTTAGCCATTGACATCGGAAGTAACGACGGCCTGCTTTTATCCTGTTACCAAAAAGTGGGCATGAAAGCCGTGGGTATCGAACCGGCCCGGAATTTGAGTGACGAGGCAAATCGGCAGGGTTTGTGCACCATCAATCGCTATTTTGACACTGCGTGTGTGCATCAAGTTTTGAGAGAATGCGGCCCTGCCGACGTGATTAGTGCCAACAATGTTTTTGCCCATATCGACGATATTTCAGGTGTATGCCGAAATGTTCGGACACTTTTACGCGATGACGGCATGTTCGTCATCGAGTTCCCGTATTTGGGTGTCATGCTTGAAAAACTCTGTTTCGACATGATCTATCATGAGCATTTGTCGTATATTGCGGTGCATCCTTTAAATTTCATCCTTGGCCGGTTCGGCTTGGAAATCTGGGATATTCAGGAAGTTGCTTCACACGGTGGGTCTCTTCGCGTTTTTATCGGAAAGACCGAGGGGTGTTATTTAAAATCCCCAATCATCCAGGAATGGATTGCCGAAGAAGAAACAAATGGGTATCTCACGCCGGTGCCCTATAAACAATTCGCCGGTAAAGTTCAGAAAGTGAAACAAGATTTTCTCGATTGGGTGCACACAATTAAAGCCTCGCGTCAATCCATCGCCGGTTACGGGGCACCCGCAAAAGCCAGCACGATTATTAATTATTACGGGTTGAGCCGAGCAGAGATTGATTATATTGTTGACGACAACCCCCTCAAGCAAAACCTTTTTGTGCCCGGTGCCAGAATTCCGATTGTTTCGAGTTCTTATCTTGAGGCACATCCGCCCGATTATATTGTGATCT
>JAMWDC010000295.1 GCA_023819025.1 Candidatus Omnitrophota bacterium
CGAGCCGAACAACAGCCGGGAAATTACCGAAGGCACCGAATATTTCAAACCCGCGGATACGATTGATTATAGCGAGGACCGGGTCCGGATCGAGATCGAGGTACCTTCGGAAGGGTATCTTGTGCTCAGCGATCTTCATTATCCGGGCTGGCAGGCTATGGCGAATCAGAAGGCCGTCCCTATTCATCGTGTGAACGGAGTCTTCCGCGGGATTTACCTGCCGTCCGCAGGCCGTTATGAAATCCTATTCTGGTATGATCCCGCATGGAAGTCGCTCGTTTGGATTACGGTTTTTAGCGCGCTTGCGACACTTCTGGTGCCTGGGTTACTTTTCGGGTCGAACTTTCTCCCACATTCACGGCGAAGGGACATCGTAGGGGCCGCGATTTTCATTCTCTGGTTTCTCATGGTTTTCGTGAACTATCTGGCGGTTTTTGTGGTCCCGAACATAACGGGGAGAATATGACGCTCCTACTTATCTTGTGGATATTGACCAACACACTCGCACTGGGCCGGTGGCTCCTGAGGCGGTTCCGGTTTGAGTTTGCCAACTCGCTGGAACATTCGGCGTTTGGATTTGCCTTGGGCTACGGGATATTCGGATATGTGATTTATTTTGCCGGATTGCTTGGTTTACTTTACCGTGTGTTTTTTGCCGTTCTTTTGGGGATGATGACGGCCGTACTCTGGCGTGAAATTGTGGACATATTTCGCCAGACGTTCGGGTCAATCCAGCACCTTTTTCGGACCAAGGTCCACCGAACGGGAACGTTCAGTCTTTTGGTGTGGATTGCGTTCGTTTTTATTTTGGGATTTGCCTACTCTATGCTGCCACCTACTGCTCACGATGCCCTCTGCTATCACATCCATATTCCAAAGCGTTTTGTGGATCACCACAAAATTGTTTACCTCCCGTACCTTGTCAATTCGCTATTTCCGTTTCTCATTCAGATGTATTACACCGTGGCACTTCTCTTCAAATATCCCGAGGGGACGGGACTGTGTCACTGGTTAACCGCGGTCGGGACCTTTCTCGGAGTCGTAAGTCTGACCCGCACCCTTTTCAGTGTTCGATGGGGGATGATCGCCGGACTGGTTTTTATACTTACGCCAGGGATCTTTTATCAGTCCGTGATTCCTTACAATGATATGGCCCTGACGTTTTACACGTTTTTTGCACTTTATGCCCTCCTCCATAGTCTATCGTCGAAAAAGGACCTTCCGTGGATTGTGCTCATGGGAATCTATTCCGGCTTTGCGCTCAGCGTCAAGTATTTGGCGGCCTTACACATTCTTGCTCTTGCGTTGATTCTGCTGGGGCTGGGGATAAGTCGGAAGTGGCTCGTGAAGGAGATTGTTAAGAAATTATTAGTTTACGCTGCCGTTGTGTTTTTGTTTTCATTTATTTGGTACATGCGATCGTACTATCACGAGGGAAATCCATTTTACCCGTTCTTTGCTTCGATCTTCGGAGGCACGGGTAAGGAGTACGATCTGGCCAAGCAAGGTTTCGGAAAATCGTTATGGGATTTCATTCTCGTGAGCTGGCGGTTGACCATGCATCCGGAGCGCTTCGGCGGCTCTTGGACACAGGTGGGTGCGATTTTTCTGACCTGCCTACCGCTTCTCATCTTTAGGCGGTATCCAACGATCCCCCTCAGAATCTTAGCTGTCTTTTCACTCATTTTTTTCATGGAATGGTTTTTTCTGGTTCAAAACCTTCGGTTCCTTTTTCCGGTCATACCCGCTTTGAGTATTCTCGTTACTTTGAGCATTTCCGCGTACCTTCCGATTTTGATTTTTTTGATGGCATTCAATACCGTCTTGATCCTGGGGCACGGGAGGGAGCATTTTCAGTATCTGCTTGGACGTGAGAGTCGGGCGGCATATTTGACCACCCGTGAACCGACTTATTCCGTCAGCCAATGGATCAACGCGCACCTCCCGCGTGGTTCTAAAATTCTGAATGTGGAGGCCATGAGGATGTTTTATTTCGATCCCGAAGTTGTGAGGGAGAGTGAATACCGCAAAAAGACACGTTATGACAGGAAGGCGCGCAGTATTGCGGATGTCTTGAAGCAATTCAGGCAGGATGGAATTCATTACATCCTTCTCACGTACGATCCCGCGACTCGGACCGGATACCCTCCATTCGACATCCGCAGCCTGCTCACCCAGAAAGATTTTTTAGATCAATATGTCACGTTAATCCATGAATCCCGATGGGGATCGGGCAGAAATGCGGAGATCGTTTACAAAGTTTACAAAATTCATGACATCGGGGATGGCGGGCTTGAGTCTTAAGGGAAGACTTTATTTTTCAGACCGCGGGGATGGATCGTCCGCCGTGTTAAAAAGAGTTTTGGAAGCAACTACCCATTCGTAGTAGGCGCTCGCGGTGCAGTAGAAAAACCCGAAGAAACCATCCAGACAGCCTTTTTTTAGAAAATAGTATTGAAGAAATCTCCCTAGCGGGCGGGCGAGGAAATAGTAGGGCATATTCCACCCGCCGACCTTCCGCCCCTCGCGTCTCCAGTAGGAGGCCTCCAGTTCGGTATACCGGTTTAATTTCTGAAAATAATCGTGAAGGGAGGTGAAGAAGTAGTGATCCAGGGAACCCTCCAGGCGGCCGGTCGGGCCCGTGATTTTCGGGATCCGGTGTATTCGATCGGGCAAGGCAGGGATCTGGTCTTTTCGGAAAAGACGCAACTGGTAATCCGGGCGGTGGAGATGGACCGGCCTGCCTTGATAGAGATTGACCCGAAGGACATAATACGCGGGAAGAGAATTCTTTGAGGATACGGTCTCCTGAATCATCCGTCCCAACAGCTCACTGACACGCTCGTCGGCATCCAGGAGAAAAAACCAGTCGTGACGGATGTGGCGGAGCCCTTTGAGCCTCTGGACTTCGGCCGGCGCGTTCTCCTCGGAAAGGATCTTCGCCGAAAATTCCTGCGCAATCTCACGCGTTTTGTCAACGCTTCCGCCGTCGACCAA
>JAMWDC010000296.1 GCA_023819025.1 Candidatus Omnitrophota bacterium
GAATGCTTTCTCCTCCAAGGCACCCGGAGGGCGGATAACGCCTGCCGTAATTGGACTCCCTCGATCACTTCTCCGGCCCCAGCGGTTTCTGAATCCCAACACGGAAATGGACGAAAAAAGCAGAATAAGAAAATTCCTACGGGACAGACGGCTGGGAGAGTCTTCCAAGGAAGGACTCTTATCTTTTTTGCGAAATGTCCAGTCAAAGGCCGTCTGCCCATTCGGACAATCATAAATACAATCCATGCAAAGGATACACTCCCCTTTAGCATAACTCAGGTCATCCAAGATGGCGCCCATCCGGCACTTGGACTGACAAATCCCGCAATCCATACAGGATGTTGTCTTTCGCTCCACAAGCGCGGTTTTCGCCATCCAGGCGTAGATAGCCCCGAGTGGGCAAAGGATCCGACACCACAACCGCCTCACGGCCAGGGACGCCAGGACGATGGACAGAAAGAAAAGAAAAACGATCCAAGAATTCGAAAAATAGTAAACATGAATTCCCAGCCATGAGGATTTGAAGCCTCGGTAGAGGTCATAAATCATCCCGTCATAGAGACCAAAGCCTCGAATCGTAAGGACGAATAATTTGTCCGTCATGAGGGTCACTATCGGTATCAGATTCAAGGAAACAAACCGGGCCATGATCACGAGCGGATCGAATACCCACGCAATCTGTACGCCCACGAGGGCAAAGATTGCGACCAGGGCAAGGATTCCATATTTGATCTTCCGGATCTTCGTGTTCGCCGCATCCTTGGGGACGATCTTTTTTTTCTTCAACGATCCCACCCAGTCATTGAAAGCACCTAAGGGGCACACCCACCCGCAAAAAAACCGGCCCAAAATAACAGTCAGGACAATCATGAGTATCGAAAAAATAAATCCCGGAAGGACGATCCGTTCGCTGAGTGAAGTCAGAAAGACAACGAGGGGATCAATCTCAAAGAGGATGGTCGGTGAGAAGATCCCTCTCAAAGGATGCGTGGTCGACCAAAGAATATAGAGGAAAAGTGAAAAGAAAACGGTTTGAGAAAATTGCCGAATCCAAACAAGCTTTTTAGTGGTCATAATCCGGCGTTATGTGGTTATTATCTGAATCTTTGCTTTATCGATGTCGGCCATCCCAAAGCCGCGTTCCATGGCCACTTTTAAATAGGGTATGGATTTGGGATCCTTTTTCATGAGCGTACATGCATAAGAATCCGCCAGCGTGGGATCTGTTGCTACGATCACCTTGTTCATCGCAATCACATCTTCAATTTTCCCTCCGCTCGGGCCGTGCTGGGTCAAAACGCGCGTCGCATCGATTACGGTCAGGTCCGGACTGATGAAATCCGTAAGATCGACAAGTCTCGTACCGATGTCCCTATGCATCAAGGGACGGGTCCCGCTGCAGACACCCATAAGATTTTTCATCGATAAGGTTAATCCCGTCAGGCCGTGATGCTTCAGGACCGGCACATTGATAAAGGTATCGCACATAACGGCATCCCGAAGGATAGGCCATCCGGACATCGGACTTTTGTAGGGAAATTCGGCTTTGACCACATTCCAGTGATCCGCAAAGTAAACGTAGGCCCCTTTGGCAGCGGCGGCCTTTTGGATCCCGCTATTTTCATAAACCCTCCGGTCGTCGTTACACGGCACATCGAAGACATTCACCCGTTTGGCACCCGCCCGGTAACAAAGTTCCACGAGCACCGCAACAACTTGAGGATCCGTATTAGCCGCCTGTTCCGGGGTCCTGTCCCAAGCCATGTTGGGTTTCACCACCACAATATCTCCCTTCCGTACAAAACGCTCAATCCCGCCCATAGCCTCCACCGCTTTAACGGTGTTGGTATAAGGGTCCGGACCTTCGGCCACCACCACATCATAATCCCCTTTGACGCCCCTCTTCACCCGGCCGGTGGATTTTGTCGACTTGGCAAATAAATATTTCAGAAAGGGAATCTGGATCACAAAAATAGCCAGCCCCCAAAGGAAAACCTGAATAAATTTCCGACGGGAAATGCGAGTCTTTAAAAACGATTCGAGCTTATAGAAAAATTTTTCCATAACTATGCCAGTTGACGTATTATAGCCTAACTTTTCCGGAGGTGTATTCAATTTCGAAAAGGTCGAATATCGCCAAAAACAATCACGGGAAACGGTAGGAAACAAGCCATTCAAATCCGAACTTTCCGGGCTTGGTGCATACGGTAACCGGCGCCTTCATCCGAGCCGCACGCTGATAAACGCTGCGAGTCACGAACAATCTTACCCCTCTTGTCCTCTCGCCCCACGGCATCAGCTCAAGGAAGTAGTCCGTGCCTTCGGAAGACGAGTCCACATCAAACCGGCTGATGAACGTTTCCTGACACCGGATGCCGCCGGCATCTCCCCGATACCGTTCCATGAGGACAAGATCCCGCTGGAGGTTAAAAGACATGCGGGCAACGCTATAAGAACTAGAACACCGATATCGCAATGAGAACTTGTCCTCCCCTTGAGCGAACGAACGGCGGCCATCATAAAAAGGACGAAGGCCGGGATGCCGTACTGAAGGGAAAACGCAAACAATACCCATCATCCATCCAATGGTTGGTAGAACTCATAGCCGATAAACGTCAAGCAAAAATCTCCGAAACGGTCTTCCGTCTGACAGGATCAGAAAAATAAAGGCGGGCGGCCTCCGTGGAATCGGTTTGAATAAAGAAGTCCCGGACAAAATCGGGATCGCCGGTCTGGACTTTGGTACTAATCCCCGCATTCCGGGAGAAGATGTCAGAACCGGATTCTTTTCTGACCGTAAACTCCCCTGTCGAAACGCAGGGCACCTTGATCGCCAGCCAGTTGGGGGCTTCATCACCGCCATCGTAGCAGGCATATTGATAGTGCGTTGCTCCGGTTACCCCCCCTGGATTTCTTGATTTATGAAAGGGGAGGGAGAAGGTGGGGTTTTTGATAATCCAACCTATCCTCCCCTGTTAGAAGACAGGTGGAGGA
>JAMWDC010000297.1:0-1738 GCA_023819025.1 Candidatus Omnitrophota bacterium
TTGTCGTTTCAGCCGTTGTCCTGACAACACCGGAGATCCTTCAACGCCAGCTATCTCCAAAAGGTGGCCGGCTCATCATTCCGACGAATGCGCAGTATGATGCTTTCGGGTTAAGATGCGATCTCATGCTCATCATCCGGGATGGCAATACCTTCTCGTCGCCCAAGCGTTTGACGGGAGTCATTTTCGTCCCCCTTCTTGAAGGTACGATCACCACTAGTCCGCGATCCGAAGTGCGTGAAGTGACCCGTTCAAAGGTTAAGAAGCTGGAGGGTTTAAAAGTTAACGAGCGAACAACTTTTGTATCTTTGGAACCTTTGAACTTTCCAACGAGGAATCGCCGTTCGGAAATGCGGGGGCAAAGCGGCCCGGATTTGAATTTTTATAGCGCGCGGACGCGCGAAATTGTCTGGGGGCGGATTGAAAAGGCAGTCCTGGAGGGACGGATTGAACAATTCGAGGACCTTGTTTTTCAGATTAACGGATACCTCGCGCGGCTTAAGTGGATGAGTTTTAAAGAACTCCGCGGCGAGGCGTTGAGGATTGACAGAAATCGGCAGCCTTACCTGCGGCCAAAGGCGTATGAGCTTCTCGGCAGGCTTTTAGAAAAAGTGAGCCGGGCCGAGAGAATCCGGGAAATGGCGAGGTTTGAAGGGAGTTTCAGGCAGGACCCACTCGGCTGGAATGATCATGATGCGGAATTGGTGATCGATCTGGTGGCCGAGCACGAGGCGAACCGGCTATTGGGATACATGTTCCGCCGCTCCGAGGCGAGACGGCGCGGGGAACAACCGTACCGCGAGACCGGACCGTGGGATCAGAAACGGGCCGAGACGCGGGAGGGATTTTTCCGCGAGATGCCGGTATTCTGGCGCGAATTGGGGATGGAGAAAGAGGATTACCTGGTCCGCCGGGAACAGATCCGTGCACTTGCCGGCATTTTGGCTGAATTTTCCGAACAAAATTCGGGAGCGTATGCGGTCGATCTTCTCGAGGCTATTTTGCCGGACAGCCGTATTGCCGGTAACCCGGAATGGTCCCGAGCGGTCCGGGATTTGATCCACTTCGTCCAAACCACGGACAAAAATACACCCGGCCAACAACAAAATTTTCCAACTGGAAATCTCGCGTTTCAGGCCCTGATCGAAATGATCCGCACATGGCCCAAGAAAGAGCGTCACACGCATATCAGCATGTCGATCCCCGAAGAAATGATTATCGAAGAACTCAAGGAATTGGGCAAGGATTGGGAATATCGTTTGCGCTTTCTGAGGAAGCTTTATGAAAAAATTGATCTCAAAAAAGAGGGCTATGAGGAGCGCCTGGTGCAGGAAAAATTGCAATTTGCGGAGAGATTGAGAAGAACGAAAGATTGGGGTGGGATTACCGATGCCTTTCGCAACGCGGCTTCAAGCTGGGACGCCTTGCGGGATTTATGGATGGAGGCCTTGAATCCGGCCGAGTTCCAAGCTATGGTGATTCAGGCCTTCAAGGCCGTGGTCTATCAAAACTTTGCCGACGGGATTACGGATCTGGAATTGCGTTTCAATCCCTTTAAGACGACCGGCGTTGACAAGAGCAGGGTCGAACACTTTCTCGTGAGACTCGCCCAGGCAGCCGAAGAAGTTGAAAAGGCCGCGATGCGCGATTTTCCGGCAGCGGTGCCATACCGGGTCTGTTTCATGTTTTCTTTGAACCGGCGGCGTATGGCAGGTAACCGGTGGGCCTCGAGAAAATA
>JAMWDC010000297.1:1748-2980 GCA_023819025.1 Candidatus Omnitrophota bacterium
TCCGCGAGCTTAAGGAGGAGGAAAGCGGAAAACCGTATGCCGGCCGGCTTCGCGGTATCGATATCTCTGGCGCGGAACCCTTTGAAGGACCGGCGACGCATCGGGATTTATCCCGTGTGCTGATTCGTCTGGATTCGTTTTGGGCCGTTTTATCCGCCCTTGTTTTCTATGTGTATCAGTCTGTTTCTATTCCATGGATTCGCCGGCTTTACTTTTTCTGCCAGAAAAAGTCCGTGTCCGAAGAATTCCATCTTCGATCCCTGGCCGGGCACTTGCGTGCGCTTAAACAAGCCGGATATGTCACGACAACTCACTTGGGGGATTTTACCGGTGCGGTACCTTCAGATAATCCGTTGGGGCATGCGGCGTTTGTCAGTGCGCATCTTGACATTCTCGGTCCTTATCTGGATCGCATCGGCCACGGGCGCGTGTTGACCCCCTACAAAATTCGGATCGAACATGGTCACGCGCTGCCGGTTTGGAAGAAAAGTCCGCCCGAGATGCTTGAACTCTTGCGTCAGGTCCAGTCCTTGGGTCTTACGGTTGAAACAGCCTCCGAAGGCGCGATGCGGAACTTTGTCCTGCTCAGGGACAATTATCCGAATTTCTGGTGGTATGAACCCGCGTACCGGTTGAAGCTGGCTTATGGGACGGACGGTGTTGCCGGCCGATATCCCACAAGTTTGTCTCAGCATTTAGCGCGGCTGCTGCTGGCATCGCCGACACCGCGCCATCCCTCTCTCGGAAGAACTCGCGGCATCACAGTGCGCGAAATGAGAAACGCAGTCCTCGACGAGCGTCTGTCCGATGTTTCCCGCACTGAAGTTCGGTCAGGTCGGCGGGTCACCGAGGAACAGATTTTTGAAATTATCCGGAACGGCCTGGAGGGTTCGGAGATCAAAGGCAAAGACGGGAGACGGTACGTCATCTCGGTTCGGCGGCTTGCGTTTGATCAACTGACGGTGAGTCTTCGGCCGGTCGAAGGCGAAGGTATGTCACCGGTTGCCGTCATCGACCTGATGACCCAGATCGATTCGGGAGGTGGCTTGAATTTTCTGAGTGCATTTTGGACGGCGCGGGGGCATCGAAAAAACGGTCTGATCTCGAGAACCCTGGATCATTTAGCAAAGATTTTTTCAGAAAAATACCATGACAAAGTCATGCTCCATTCGACCATTGAAGATGATGAGTCGCTCCTTCAACTTTATGATGCCTTACCGCTTCGGATAAAG
>JAMWDC010000298.1 GCA_023819025.1 Candidatus Omnitrophota bacterium
TGTCCCAAAGACAAATATCCTCTGTAGAAAACCGAACAGCGTCCGCGGTGATAGGGATAACCGCATCCTGAACTTCAGCATGCTTGCAAGACCTTTGCCTCTATTGGTTTTCATTCATCCGGGCTGGCTAAAAACGCCTTTCGGAAATGGCAACCCCAAAACGCAGATCATGGCGTATTGAAGACGGCGGCGTTTCCTCCTGTTTAATGTAATTGACTTTTCCGACCCCAATGTATTCTGCAAAAATCTTAAATTTGGAAAGCCATTCGTTTTCCTTAAACCGATAATCCCGAAAGGGCATCCACCGCACACCGGCGGCAACAAAATACCGATTGTCATAGCTATAAGGGAATTCGGTGTTGTTCACATGCTCAAAACGCATGTAGGGCATCAAGGACAGCCGTTGATTCATGGGGTTGGGGGGTAATGGGATGCCGGGGAGATGGATGCCCAAAATGACCGAAGAATTCAAAATGCAGGAATCAAAATCATCTTCCGTAGAAAAATTGGTGGTACGAAAACCATAGTCCCCATAATATTCGCCCCAGCTGTAGCGGCGGAGGAAATCCGGAAACGTTTTTGCAGGACCTTCGGTGGAGGGCGGTAAATCAATTCCCCACTCATAATAGATCTGGGCCCCCGCCCGGATATCGTAATCGCGGATATTAGCGATTTCACCTTTAATATTTTTGCGATCGAAATATTGGACGTACAGTTTGTAACTCCGGATCCATTCCAGAAGCGGAAGACTCCATGGACGAAAATTCAGGAGCCATGCATTTCTCGACAAGGGGCGCCATTCCAAGCCCGCACTTAAATCCAAGTGCGATCCGCCGTCATTGCCGTTTGATTCCAAGGCCGTGGTCGCTTCCACAAAGGGATCGATCGTACTGAGCGGTGCCCGGATGCCTTTAAAAACAAGCCGATTCGTCCAATACCCCACGACATCACTAAAATTTTTCTTGTCCAGGTTCGTATCACGCCACGACATTTCACCGAACGATTGCCAAAGAATTTTCTCGCCTTGACCAACACCCTGGAAGGGCCCGAATAGTTCGTTGCCGACATCGAGTTGGTCCAGAAATTTAAGCATGATTTTTTCTTCTTCCGCATACTGCGCGGGTGTCTTGATTTCCACCGGCAGCGTTTCCTCCGGAACGCGGATATAACTGCGCGCCTGCTTGACCATCCGGGCAAAATCGCCGCCTCCGGCCTCGACCACCGACTGAATCAAAGCAATCTGGGCCTGCGCCTCTTCCGCTGAATCAAAGGCTTTGTGGCCGACCCAATATAAAAATTCTTGTCCCCCCTGAGGTTTAGGGACAGGCAGCCGCCTGATCTCGACTCCCTGAAAGTCCGAGGTTTCCAAATGATCTTCAAGCCACTTGCGGGCATCTTGAACTTCGTTGATTCCAGAGAAATACTGCGTTTTGAGGATATTCTTTCCGAAATCCGTAACCACGGAATAACGCGTCTGACGTTCCCGGCTCGGGGTCTCGACAAAAACAAATTCATTGGATTCCCAGGTTTTGTATTTCACGCGAAGATCCGGCGGCACATAAAATTGCTCGACAAAAAGATTCCGTTCGGGCGAAACCGACTCCTGGGAGGATTCGGAAGATATTTTAGCTCCATGCACCTTCGATCTTGACGCGGTGATGTCTGGCCCTGGGGCGGGTTGTTTCTTGAATGCCGGCTGGACCGTTTGGCCGCTTCGGACTTCTTTTGAGGCTACTGATATCTTTTTTTTAGGAACACGTACTTCCGGAGGGCCCGTATCGGCGAGAAGAACTGATGAAAAGAAAACAATGGAAAAAGAGAATACCCACCAAATTGATGAGGGGAATCTCATCCAAAAGGTTCCTTAAATGTTAAAATAACAAAGCAAAAAAAATCCCTATTCATTGGATTCCAAGGACTTGTTGCATATTATAAAAACCGTGTTTGCGATTAGCAACAAATTTTGCCGCCAAAAGAGCTCCTTGTGCAAAGGCATTGCGGGAAGTCGCGCGGTGAATTAATTCAATGCGTTCGCCGTCGCCCAGAAACGATACTGTATGATCGCCGACAACGTCACCACCGCGTAACGCAAAAACACCAATCTCACCTTTGGGCCGGACACCGGTTTCGCCTTTCCGGCCGTAAACCACATCCTTTCTGGGATCCCTCCCACGGACTTTTGATAAAAGTTCCACAAGTTTTAGTGCCGTTCCGCTGGGGGCGTCCTTTTTCATGCGGTGATGGGTTTCCATGATTTCCAAGTCGTATCGCGCGTCGAGAACCCCGCCCGCTATTTCGGCCAGCCGGAAAAGAAGATTGACTCCCACACTCATATTCGGCGATTGAACAATAGCGATCCGTTTGGAAGCAATCTTCAAGCTTCGAATCAAAACCTCACCCAATCCCGTCGTACCGATGACATAAGCCGTTTTCGCCTTGACAACAGCCTTGAGATTTTTTTCGACAGCCGACGGATGTGTAAAATCAATCAACACATCCGCGCCCTTCAATACCCGATCGGAATCGTTGGAAATAATCACATTCAAGGGTTCGTCCCGGACAAGCAAACCTGCGTCCTGTCCCAGAACCGGGCTTTCGGGATGTTCCAGTGCCCCAACGATCTGAAATTCAGAATCCTGAACGGCTAGATTCAGAATCACTTTTCCCATTCGGCCGGCAACGCCGGCAATCGCTAATCGAATCATGAAATAACTCCCAGGTTTTTTAATGCGTCCCGCAGTTTTGTTTCGTTATCCTTCGACATTTCGCAGAGCGGCAATCTCAGTTCCGGCCTGATCTTTCCCATCATCCCTAGGGCGGTTTTGACTGGAATCGGATTGGTTTCCACAAAAAGAAGCCGGTTGATCTTGTAAAGTTCACGGTGAACCTTAAGTGCCTCATTCCACCGACCGTTCAACGCGTGGTGCACCATTTGACTCACGCGGCCCGGTACAATGTTGGCCGTCACGGA
>JAMWDC010000299.1 GCA_023819025.1 Candidatus Omnitrophota bacterium
GGCGAGGCGTTAAAAAATTCCGTTCGTCATAACCGATACGTTCGACCACGGGCGGCAAACTCTTCAAAAGTCGACCTTTGGTCTGGGTACGATCAAAGACAACCGCAATATACCCGTCGGCACGTCCTTCGAAACCCTCGAGAAATTGCTGTCCGTCGGCAATATCAGAGGTTAATAACGAGAAACCAAATACGGATGAATGGGTTAAGTCCGGTACCGGTTCTGACCGGGACAGGTTTTCTTGAAAAACCTGTTCCGCAACAGAACCGGTACCGCTAACAGCTGGAGTCAAACGGACCGGCATCTTGCCAAACTTTGTCTGATACCAATTTACAAATTCAGATTCACCGATCGCTTCATTAAATAGATCGGCAAAGGCCTGCGGCTGCCCTGACAAAGCCGGAATAAGCGTTTCGATCCCTTCGGAGACTTTCTCAAATTTCCCCGCAGCCTCCAAGATGGCAGCAGCAGTAATCGTATCCCGAACTGTAAGGACGCGGCCTACGACCCCTTGGACAAGCTCCAGGAATAGTCTTTGATCGAAAAATTCTTTGCCGACCCCAAGCTTTTCCAGATCCTTACCTAACTTCTGAATCTGCTTGACGAGTTGTGCCGAACCGAGCCACTGCCAAATTTCTTCGCGATTCTTGTTTTTTATTTTTTTCGCAGCGCCAAATAAAAAGTTATCAAAAACCTGTTTTATTTTTTGATTTTGCAGGGCCCTTCGACTTTGCGCATGATGAAGCATAGAACTTTTGAAACTGTTAACCCATTGATCTTTATCAAGATAAGACTTCACAATGTCTTCGGCCGTCAGGTCCGACAAATAAACGCGGAAGGCGTCCCCTTGAGATACGATCGCCACGCCAACCTCTTTCTCCGTGCCGATGTCCACCGCGGGGGTGTCCATCGGGCCATCAACCTGCTCTTTAAGATCGACACGCCCTTTGGAATGATCCAGATCCCTTGCCTCAGAGCGGGATGGTTTCGATTCCGAAGGTGGCACAAGATGATCCACCCAATCCTTGAACCGGGTCGTCACCATTCCCTCGTACCAACCTCTGAGAATGCTGGCCTCTTCGGCATTTTCCCCGATCCGGGTAATTCCCCTGAGGAGTTGATAAGCCTGCGAATCCTTGGACTGGGACTGCGGGCATCGACGGCTGAAGTATTTCAACAGTATCAGCAATCGACTGACCAGCTCTGCCCGATCAAAACTGACGCGGTGTAATTTTCCACCGCGTCCCATTTCGAGACCCGTCCACCCCAATACGGCTTCAAAGAACCGGATGATATTCCCCCGGACCCGATCTTCCCGCTCTTCCAAGGTTAGTTCAGGACCAAACAATTCACCCTTGTCAAACTCTTCTAAGGCACGTACGAGATGGCTTAAGACAAAATTAAATAGTGCGCCTTCATCGACAATAAATAAGTTGGGGGATCTGCCCTGCTGGAGGTCTCGGTTGATCTGGGCCTTTGCATCCGCAGCTTCCTCCGGGGTCGGCATGCGAACCGGCCGCGTTGCGAGGGCTGTAAAATGAGATTCCGTCGTCAATATCCCCTCATCCACCAGGGAATAGGCCATGGATTTCAAGTCGAAATTGTTTGCAAGGCTCTGTTCAAGCAGCGCATCCGGCAAGAGATTCTGATAAAGCGCGGGATTGATCTCCCTTTTCGTAAATTCCAGAAACTTGCCTTCATTGGGAATCTCGTGGCTTAAAACCGAGACCTTCGGACTCACATCCACTTTGATTTCATAATAAACTTCAGCACCGGTAAGTCCTCGTACGAATTCGCGAACCCTGTCGGCAATTTCATTGTCGGTCAACCCCTCTTCCCCGGCCTCAAGGATAAGCCCTCCCGGTGATATGTTCTCAAAGTAATTTTTTGCTAATAAGAAGCCGCTCCCGGGAATAACGGCCAATCCTACGGGATCCAAATGCCCCGGCTGATCATAGTTCACTGTAATCTGTCGAATCTTGAAGTACAGTTTATTCGCAACATCGCGGGTCGCGGGAAAACGCGTTTCTTCGCTTCCTGTTTTATTGATGCGTCCCATCGAAAATTCACCTTTGAAAATAACGCGGACGACTGCGCCTTTGCCCGTAGCGTCCTCCTGCCTCGGATGGTAATAAATCGGAGTCCCGATCACGTCGCCGTTGGTCACCAGTTCCCGCATCACCTCAGGAGCAAAGAATTGCATCACATTCTCCGTCACTTCCCTCCCTTGTCTCGCCTCGGAGCGACGAGCGGTGTCCACCGCGGGGGTGTCCATCGGGCCATCGAGTCGTACGGTGGACGAAGAAGACCGCGCTTCAGAGGGGTATTGAAATTGAAATTGCCGGCCACCGGGCACGTTGACTACACGAACTGCGGACGTCTTCTGAACCTCGGCTGGGCGTCCAAAGAGATCCTTAAGAGGAACATTTTGCTCAAGCTCACGGGCATAGACCAGCTCGCCCAATTCCGGAACAATGATTTGAATATTGGGCCCGGCCACTAAAACAATGACCGGAATGTTTTCCCCCTGGGCTATTTTTTCTCTCAGAACCGGGAATTCCGAGAGAATCTTTTCAAGCCATTCGACTAGAAGGGGCGTCAGCTGTTTCCCCGTTTCCCGGCTCGAGAAATCCCATTGGGCCGGCACACGCAATTTTTCCTGGGAGCTGTGGAATGTGACTTCCAGGGCATCTTGTTCAAAAGGCGGTTTATTATTCTCTTGTGCCTGTTTTAAATCAAAGGCGAGTCCGGGAAGCTGCGTAGCAGAATCCGGACTAAACAAAGCGGCATAATTTGTCTCACGCGTTATCTGCCGCACCTCGGCCCGGGACTGTGAGGCGGGCCGACTTACAGTGCGCCCGTCCTTCTGAATCGGAAGAGGGACGGTACGTGCGCTCATTTCTTTGAAGATATGAAGATCTATCTTTTCGACAGCGCCCACCATAATCCGCCTCACCCATGGGAC
>JAMWDC010000300.1 GCA_023819025.1 Candidatus Omnitrophota bacterium
TAGGATATCCCAATAGGGGCCAAGGATTTGATCGTGTATTTTTAGCTGGGATTGCGAGTGAGGAAGGGGTCAGGCGGGTCGGCGGTGCAGCGGTAAGGTGGGCCGGATGGGTACGTTTACAGCCCAATTCGGGTGGTGATTTTCCCCAAGGGAAAAATTGGTTTGACGGTCAGCGGCGATTTGATATTCAACAAGGAAATCAACCGGACAAAAGACAGAATGGACCTATGGGAAATCCTAGTGTTCCGGCAGTGCGCCTGGCGCAAGCAGTTCATTACTTCAGAAATGATGCCATGCCGGAATCCTTTGTTGGACCTGCCTTCCCTCAATATCCCACCCAGTTTGCGAGCTGGCTGGGTCTTTTGGAAAATCAGGAACGTACAGATGCCGAAGCCAAGAACAGGCCGGCACGGCACCAATACAGTAAAGGTGTTATTTATGACCCTTATCCGGATTCCCGTGCGGCGGGTGCGGCCCAGGCGGGTGATCAGCCGGTAAACGTGTATCTAAAGCTGGGACGGGCCCTCTCGGATTTTCTTTTTCAAACAGCTCCATTTATTCGGGCCAGTGATAAGGACCGAATAAAAGTGGCAGAAGATTTGTTTAAAGATTACCAACATCTGCTTGGCTTCGATCCGAGTTCGGTTCCTCCTCGTTTCGATCCAAACCGAAGTTCCGATCCGCTCTTTGAAGCGATCTATGGGGAAAACGTTTTCGGCCCGGAATTTTTTGAATTCCGTGATCTCCTGTGGTCCAGCACGGCAACCGATATCTTTCGGATCAGAAAATCAGGTGAATTAGAACCGGGGAATGAACGGACCGAGCGGTTCCTAAAACTGAGAGAGTGGCTTAGCCAACGGGTTGCCCTAGGGACGTTTCCGCCTGAATTTCACGGGCACATCAAGAGAACACTGGGTCTGATTGAGAGTATTGAACAGAACGATGCCAAGCGCTACGTCGAGTTACAGAAAGAATTGAATCAACAAATAGCCAACGGATCTCTTTTCGGTTTTCCCGATGTTGTAGCATTGGTAGATAATCTCAGTGACCGCAATATGCTATGCCGGAAGTATTACGCAGATCTCGTTCAGTGGACAACGCAGATGCTGCTTGCTTACCAAGTTAACATCCGTATGGCTTGGGTGACAAGTATGAGGTCTCAGCCGGAATTTGCCCGTCTCGATTCGGCTGGGCTTGTTGCTGAGCTCAATAAACGCCTGGAGGTCATCAAAGAAATTCTTCTTAAGAAACCGGGAGAGAAGGTTTCACCTATTGAAGGTTACTTGGGCAGACGCGTAAGCCTTGTCGATCCGACATTTCAGGATCAAGCCATTGTATCGCGATTGGTCGAGGATTTTCTGGCCGAGGGATATACCAAGGAGCAAATAAGGGATATTTTGATTCTCGCCAGAGAGCTGAGGGATATGAAAGAAATCTCCGATTCCACCGGCCGGTATCTGTATCGGTTAAAGGGCGGAACCATGGAATGGGCGGATGTGAAAGACGGTATTGATGCCCAACGATTTATTCCGTCTTTGGCAAAGGACAAGTATAAGGCATCGGGGCGTACAAGAAATTTGGTGATGTCACGGGTTTTTGTGGAAAGAGATAGGACCGCTCCCGTCGCGATGCAGCACATGCAGCTTCTTGATGCCCCGTTCAATTCTGGGATTCTCCTGGCCGAGGCCAAGGAGATTCTTAGAACGTATTACAAAGGCGGTAAGGTGACCTACGCACAAGCAATCGAGAAATATCGGGATGTCATCAAAGGCCAGTACGAACTTCTCGAATTTATTCAAAAACGCTATAACGAATTGACCGATGAAGAGAAAAAGATGCCGCTCTCAAAAGTCCTTGAAGATCTCGTTGCGCAGCGTGAAAAGGAAGAACGTGAAAAACGTGCGGCGGATAGTCCCGAGCTACAGAGTCTCGAGATACAAGCCCGCAAGTTGACCGTTGCCCGGCCGCTTGAACTGGTCATTGTCCAGGCCAATTTATTGAATCGGAGGTTTGGTCCCGCAGGGATGCTTCCTCTTTCGGAAGCTACACCTTACCGTGATCTGGCTCCGGATATTCAAGGGGATTTCCAGTCCTTTATCCGTTCGGTCCGCGAGGCGTTGGAATTGGGCCATCCAGATCGTCTTCAGGACATCTCGCAGGAAATTTATCAGAGACACGTCGAAGAAAAGAGGATTCTGGTCGAGGAACTTCTGCTGGATGCCATGAAGAACAAGGAGAATCAGAAGTATCAAGTTGAGAGGGAAGATGTTCGGGGGAAGGTCGAGCCGCTTCCTGCGATTCAATGGGCATTGATTAAGTTATTCCGCGGCCTCCCGGAAAACGAGTACCGTCTGTCCGAGAAGGTGATGGATTCGGTGATTCATAATATATGGCTCGGACGGCCGGACAAGCTTGGACAAGACACGCCATCGGTCACTCAGCTCAGGATCGTACGCAAGGTCCGGCGCAATCAAGCTCTAGAAAAGGAAGAGGCGAATGCGCGGCCAAGCGATCAGCAGATTACCGAGTGGGGGGCTTTTATCGATGAAATCGATCGTCAAATCTACAGGGATAGGGATATTCAAAACAAGTATTTCTACTATTGGTTTGAAGAGACAATCAGGGAATTGATGGAAAAATATCCCAAACTGGGCGAACGATATCCCAGGGTGCACCGGTGGTTTTTCCCGGTGCTGGAAGAGGAGCCGGCCGCCCCGAAGACTTCGGCCTTGCAGCCGCCATTCGGGATGACAGCGGTTGGTTTCGTGATCGGTGTCCAAGCCGCAAAGTTTTCCAAGGAGGCACTCAGCGAAGAACGCATGTCGAGATTGTACGCGCTTACCATGGGATTATTCGGTCGAGACCGGGCTCGTTCTGAAGCACGACAGGGGGCGGAGGAGCTACGAAAACTATTCGGAGAAATTAGAAAGTTCAATGAACGTGTCAATGTAACGTTTTTCCCG
>JAMWDC010000301.1 GCA_023819025.1 Candidatus Omnitrophota bacterium
ATGCTGCGGGGAATGCTTTCCACGGCCTTGGGATTGATCTTGACCCGCCCGAGATCCACAAACGGGATTCCGCGCTGTTCAGCCAGTGCTTTGTAAAGGAGCGGATAAGAAATGAAACCCTTGCGGACAAGGATCTCGCCGGTCAGTTCCTTGGTTTTTTTCTGCTCCACAAGGACTTCACTGAGCTGTTCCCACGTAATCAACTTCTTCTGGATCAGAATCTCACCGATACGCCAGGTCATAGAATTTCATCCCTTTTCTGAGAAAAATCCAAGAACCAAATCCCAATGACCCAACAAATTCCCATCCCCGATAATCAATCATCGACTCCTTTGCAGCATTTTGTTTTGGTTCGGTTACGGGTTCATGGGTGATTCATAGGTTATCGAGATTTGGTCATTGGGATTTGTTTTTCTGTATCTCCGTCTATCGGCCCTATCCCGCCAGTCCCAAGCTTGTGTAGATTTCGCGCGTGGCCCGGGATTTATTGAGCGTATAAAAATGAATCCCGGGCACACCCCCTTTCAGAAGATCGCGGCACTGGCAGATGGCATAGCCGATCCCGTAAGCCTCGATGGATTTCTGATCCTCGCCGTACTTTTCAATGACCGCCTTTATCTCAGAAGGAATCGCCGCACCGCACATCCGGGCAAACCGTTCGATTTGCGCACCGTTGGTAACCGGCATAATCCCGGGCACGACCGGCTGCTGGATTCCGATCTTACGGGCGCGTTCGACAAATCCGAAATAATCGCTGTTGCGGAAAAAAAGCTGGGTGATCACCACGTCTGCACCCTCGTCGACTTTCCGTTTCAAGTGCTCGAGATCTTTGCGCAGATCCCGGCATTCGATATGGCCCTCCGGATAGCCGGCCACGGCCAGCGAAAACGCCCTGCCGAAACGCGGGTGATGCCGGATGAAATGGACCAGTTCCGAGGCATAGTGAAATCCGTCATGCGGAGGGTGAAACTCGGAATCTTCCGGCCGATCTCCCCGGAGCGCCACCAGGTTCTCGATACCCTGCTCACAGAGACGGCTCAGTATTTCCTCGATCTCTTCGCGCGTGTGACCGATACAGGCGAGGTGCGCGGCCGTTTCAAGGCCAATCTCATTTTTAATCCGGCTCACGATCCGAAGGGTATCGGCCCGCGTGGTCCCCATGGCTCCGTAGGTGACGGAAACAAACGAAGGCTGAAGTCTTTTTAATTCTTTGAGGGTCTCGAAGAGTTTCGCCTCCGCCTCCCGGGTCTTCGGAGGAAAAAATTCAAACGAAAAGGTATATTTTTGACGCTGGTATAATTGGACGAGTCTCATAACGGCTATCTTAAATCATCGAACCCGGGCCGTAAAAAGTGAACCTATTTTTCGGCCCGATGTACACCCCCGCGGTGTACATCGGGCCGCAAGGATTCCTTACGGACATTTCATGCACAACTCTTTTGTGAAATCAAGCGCATTCCGAAACGCCTGCCCGTACGCGGTATTGTCAAAATATACGAATACGTCTCCCCGTTTGCGGCGATCCTTAACAGCCTCCACAAAAGGCATGAGGTCATCGCGGGTGTAATTGTAATCGTACCATTTCGTTCTGCCGTGAAGCCGGAAGTAGGCGAAACCGCTGGTCTCGATATCCACAACCCTGGTGATCCGGGGCGCATCCACTCCTGCCAAACACACTGAAAAATCCCGCAACAATTGGTACGTGTCTTCCGAGAACCAGGAATTATGCCTGAACTCCACGGCCACCCGAAAAGAAGCGGGCAGGACTTTCAGAAAGGTCTTCAACCGACACAGGTCTTTTTTCATCGAAGGCGGCAGCTGGACAAGACAGACACCCTGTTTGACAAGGGGTGAGATTCGTGTGAAAAAATCCTGCACCTCCTTTTTAACTCCGTGCAGCCTCTTGAAATGGGTAATCCTTCGCCAGACCTTGACGGCCCAGACAAAGCCGTCCGGCACGGATCCCTGCCATTTTTCGACCGTGGACTCCCTCGGGAAGTGATAAAAAGTTGAATTAAGTTCTACGGTTTGAAAATACCGGGTGTAATAACCAAACGCCTCCGCGGATTTCATCCCCTGGGGATAAACGGTCCCTGCCCAATCCGGATAAACCCAACCGCTTGTCCCAACCCATACCGGATAGACACTCATTTTTCAAAATTCGGTGATGAGGGGCAGACGTCCCCCCTTCCCTTAGCACGTAAGATGAAAAGCACCCGCTACTTTTCCGCCCCGGTCGAGTTCTTGATTGAAGATCGGACAAGCCTCGCCCGTCGATTTGGCAATGACCCGGATATGTTTGTCCTCAAGGAACTGATCGGCAGCTCGCAGAATCTTCATGCAGCTCGACCAACCGCAGCCGATCACAAGCACTTCGGGTTCGAATTCGAGGACCTCCCTCAAATCATCGATGGACAATGCGTGACCCTCCTTGCGCCGCCAGTTCGGAAGCACACGATCCGGAAAGACGATCAAATCCTTATCGTAGATCTTCCCATCCACCGTTATCGAGCCGAACGAATAAGCCTCAATCTTCATCCGTCCCCCTCCACGACAATGGTTACGGAAACCGGGTTTTGTTAAAACACATCCCGAATCATTCCAGATTTCTCGCAACGGCGGGTACCTGGTCCCTGGTACCTATCTAAGCACATCAAAAAGTCTATTGACCGGAAGCGCCTTGACTCCTGGGCTTAAAGCGGTCGTGATCTCTTTGTATTTCGGAGAAGCTCGATAGATCACGGCTTTTTCAAGCGTATAGCGCGAGACAGCCTTCGCCAAACGATGGATGGGATCCGCCATACCGGGTGTTACGGTTCTGGACGCTTTGGCCTCCAAAAGAAGAAGACGCCGGTTGGACTTCGGAACGATGAAATCCACTTCCAACCCTTGCTCGTCCCGGAAATAGTACAGTGACTTCCGCTTCCCGGTATGGCCCTGATGCTT
>JAMWDC010000302.1 GCA_023819025.1 Candidatus Omnitrophota bacterium
GGGATCCGTCCGACGGCGGGAAAGACCGGATTTGCCCGCCATACTTCATAACGGGCAAGCGGTTCCGTGTTAAAAACGAGTCTGCTTCTCCGCCCCGCCTGGAAATGTGGCAGGGGGAATCGCCATGACGAGCGCCTGCGTGAACGTAATGGTTTAAAACCGTCTCCTATTGTTTTGGATCCTCGCCAAAATGATTGATTAATTCACGGATAGTCTCTGAACGATCGGCACGGTGAATCTCCCTGCGGAAATGAGAGATTCCTGGATGATGTTTAAAATACCAACACATCATTCGCCGGCACTTCATAATGGCGGATTCAATATTTCGGGAAGTTTTCAGCTCAAGTTCCAAGTGCCGTAAAGCAGCCTGTTTTGTTTCAGACAAATCCCTCGCTCCGGACACTTCTTTCCCCCGTAGGATATTTTCGATATCCCGGTAGATCCACGGATTCCCCAAAGAACCGCGGCCGATCATCACCGCGTCACATCCGGTGGATTGAATTAACCGCAGGGCTTGATCCGCATTAAAAACATCCCCGTTGCCGATGACGGGGATTTTAATTTCTTTTTTCACCCTTCCGATGATTTCCCAATCCGCATGCCCTCCGTAACCCTGCGGCTGGATCCGTCCGTGGACCGTCACCGCAGCGAGCCCTTCGTCTTCGGCCAAGCGGGAGATGACAAGCGATTCCGATCCGGATGAGTCTTGGAATCCCTTTCGCATTTTGGCAGTCACCGGTATCTTCTTGATCTTTTTTATCACAGCCCGGAAGATTTTTTGGACCCGTGCGGGATTTTTCATCAGAGCGGCTCCAGCCCCGCCCCGGATGACTTTCGAAACAGGACAGCCGAGATTAATATCCACAATATCAAAACCCATCTCTTCCAAGCCCCCTGCTGCCTCTGCTATGACATCCGGATTGATTCCAAGGAGCTGCACGCCCACGGGCTTATCCGCTGGCAGCGTTTTAAGGAGTCCCATCGTTTTTCGGGTCTTTCTAACGAACGCCTCAGCGGAGATCATCTCCAAAAAGGCAAGTTCGAGACCGTATTCCCGCGCAAGGAGCCGGAAGGCAAGATCCGTGCATCCGGCCATCGGCGCTTGAATGATCGGACTGTGTAGAACAAGCGATTTGATCCGAAACATGGAGGATAGTATACCAAACAACCGGTATCGGTTCTCCCAGGGACGTGTATCATGAAAACCTGTTCCCCAGAGAATCAATACTGATTAACCTTGAAATATTGATACCGCTCCTTAACATGTAATGAATTGCTCCAGTTTTCACAGAATAGGATTCCTCCTCCCTTAAGGTGGGGACATAGCGATTCGTCACACCCTTCCTCACCCTCCCCACTAAAGGGAGGGAATAACTGGAGCAATGTATTATCAAGTTTCACTGGGGGATCATCGTTGGCAGGATCGAATAGTGAACGGCCGTTCACTATTCACGAGCCCCGCGAAATCACCTTCACTGGGGTATCCACTTCGGCGGGACTTGAAATTTAATGCATTAGCTAGCATTTTATAGCAGTTTTAAGCTTTCAAAGGACTGTTTTTATGAATGGTTCCAGTTCCTCCACCTGTCTTCTAACAGGGGAGCACAGGTTGGGGTATCAATCCACCCCTTCTCCCTTCCCTCTCATAAATCAAGGGGAGGGTAACCGGAGCAACGCACTGGTAATTTGCGGGTTTATCATATCACCCTGTTGGCGTCTGTTAGATTTGCGTGAAAAGGGACAAAAAAAAGGCCTACGATTTTACTCGTAAGCCGTTATGTCTGTGGCCCTTGTCTTGGTAAGCCAAGGGCGATCCGACGAGAGCCATTCGGGCTCTCGTCCGGATCGTAGCGGGGGCTGGATTTGAACCAGCGACCTTTGGGTTATGCTTGTCCTCTACAGCTTTCGCTGCCTCACCAACTTTTTTCCGATGAGTTTGTGACCTGGACTTTCTCTTCACCCCTCAGGGTTCACCTGAGTAGGGTGCCTGCCGTCAAGTCTCTACACCTTTCCGTTACACGGATGGCAGGTAACGGACTTGGCTCGGGATTACCATTGCCAGAGGCTTCCCCGAATTTGACAGGTGACTCTACGTAAGTTACCTTACGTAACGCCCATTCTTGAATCAGAAACCACGCATTTCGATAATCAGCGGCTTTTGGTTTTCTCGGACGCTTGTCGGTTTCTACCAGATGAATTTCACTGGCATAACTGACAAATACATCGAGGGGGAAGACATAAAAAACATTTAGCTTCTCAATAAAAGCCAGCGCAAAATCAAAATCACTTGCTTTATACTTCGCCCGAATCATCATTCGCCGATTCGTTTTTGTCCTACGATTGTCAACCACATAATTTTCGCGTAATTCGTCAAACCAGGCGGCCTTAATCTGTACTTTCACCAGGCAACCCTGAATATCGAAAACTAAATCGTAGGGTAAACGATCGCCGACAGGTTTCAAAACTCCCCATCCACGTTTGAGCGCTTCGAGCACTGCTACCTGTTCTGCTATGTCACCCTTTTGCTTGGTATTCATTCTGATTCACTTACTTGAGCCCAACGAGCTACCAGGCTGCTCCACCCCGCGGCAATAACTTGGGGGCTCTGTCCGCAAGGCTGCCACATGCTTTATGCCGCAGTGGACTGCCCCGCGTTTGAATTTCCTGCTACTTTGTGACGAGCGGCACACATCTTCTGTGCCGCGGTGGATCGTTCCACCTGCGTTAAAATAAGAACCCGTTATCAAAAATCAATAATGCCATAAAAAATTTCAAGTTTGTAAGCTTGGACTGCCACCGAACCTACGGGCAAGAAATCGTGGCAAGAATACAAGATAAGCAAGGGTATTGTATGGTATTCCATTAGATATTTCAATGTGTTTTTCGTGTTTTTCGTGTTTTTCGTGTTTTTCGTGAAAGCGCAAAA
>JAMWDC010000303.1 GCA_023819025.1 Candidatus Omnitrophota bacterium
TGATCCTACGGGCAAGGAATTGACCCTTTCCAATGTCATTGCTTCTCTGAAACACAAAGAACTTCATTATTTGCTTTATCTTCATAACCTACGGGAAATTAATGACGAGAATCAGAATCAATTTCTTGAGAGGCGTCTTGCACGTGAATTTACGGGGGATCTTTCCGGCAAGAGCGTCGCGATTCTCGGGGTCGGTTATCGCCAGGGCGATAAAGAAATTACAAAATCGCCAGCGTTAAAAACAATCCGGGCCTTGGTCTCGCAGGGTGTCAAGACCTTTTATATTGCAGAACCATACGCACAGGAAGCGCTGAGCCGGTGGGTCGAGGAAATCCGGAGTCATCAGGCGGACGGTATTGCCGTAAGCCTGCAAACCGTGACCTTTGTCATGAAAGATAGAAAGGGACAGCCATTGAGTATTTATGAAGCCATGAAGTTAGCAGATCTTGCAGTGATTCCGACGCTGTCCCATCCGGACTTAAGAAATCTTGATCTTGATAAAATGTCCGAGTCCCTCGGCAGAAAGCTGCTTGTTGATGGAGTGAATCTCTTTGGTTTAAGGGCTGATGGAACACTGTTTGCGGGATACACGATCCAGGATTTAAGAAGACGCGGTATTCGCTATGTCAGTGTTGGGAGAGTCGCTGTGGATGATGAAACATCCCGCCAAGGATATCAGGATGGGCATTATGAACTTTACGACAGTCGGATTATTGGGCCTGCCATGAGCGGAGGATCGAAGGAGGCGGCCGTCGGCAGTTATGAAGATTCCATGATCCAATTGCAGGATGATCCGGAACGGGCCAGCCGTTTGCAGCGGGCTCGAGAAATCACGGATCAGGCACAAAAGGAAAGTGCCATGTTGGAGGAAATCCGAAAGAAAGTGGTGGTGATCGGCGGTGGTTACGTAGGTTTAACTACCGGCACCGAACTTGCTGATTTAGGGCACGATGTAACGGTTATCGATATTCCATCTAAACGCCAAGAGATCGAGGCCTTAAACTCGGATAAAACCAAGGTTCCTATCCACGAACCCGGGCTCCGAGATTGGATTGTAAAAAATAAGAAAGCGGGAAGATTGAGGTTTGCCGTTTGGGAGGTCAACCCCGTGACAAACGAATGGACCTCTCCTGCGCTTGAAGATGCCTCCGTTGTCTATTTGGCTGTCGGGACCCCACAAAGGGATGACGGATCACAGGACCCGCGATTTGTGACCGAAGCAGCAGAACAAATTGCCAGCATCATTCGAAGCCAGCGCGATCGTGACCGGGGAAAAGATTCTTTCAAAACTATCGTCATTAAATCGACGGTGACCCCGGATGTTTACGAAATCGTTGGGAGGAGGATTTACGAAAAATTCAATTTACAAGTGGGCCGGGATTATGGACTTGTAAGCAATCCGGAATTCCTGAGAGAAGGACAGGCGATTCAGGATATTACAGGCGAGCTTGACCGCAATGTCCTCGGTTTCTTTGCCGGTATGACTCCGGACCAGAGGCGCCGGGTTGAACGCGAGATGCTGGAGCTTTGGTATCCTCTGATGCTCCGCTATCCCCATCATGTGCTGCTGACCGACACGGCTACCTCTGCCATTGTCAAATATGCGGCCAACGCCTTCTTGGCGATTTCGATTTCTCTGATCAACATGCTGGCGGAAAACTCTGCATTGGTGGATGCGGATATTGAGCAAATAACGCCGCTTCTCAAGCGGGACCCAAGAATTGGCGCCAATGCCTTTGTTTATCCGGGGCCCGGTTACGGCGGTTCCTGTTTTCCGAAAGATGTGCGGGCTCTCAATTCCTTATCGGAAGTCGAGCACGGGCCGGTATTGATGATTGTCTTGACCGATGCCCTGAATGAATATTATAAAACCGCCAATGTCGCCCAGTTAGTTAGAGCGATCAAAATATATACAGCCAAAAAGTGGCCCGCCAAAAAGTGGCCATTGATCAATAATAAGGTCGCCATGCTGGGGCTGTCCTTTAAACCAAAGACCGATGACATGCGGGAAGCCCCGAGTGCCCATATCCTTTATGAGCTTTTGAACAAAGGGGTGTACCAAGTCCGTGTGGATGATCCCATTTTCAGGACTCCGGATGCGCCCTCCAGAGAAACGACGATTCGTCGTTTTTTGGGTGAACTCTATAAGCACTTCAAAAAAGACGTTGATTTTAACCGTGCCTTTCAAGAATTTCTAACCGAGGATGACCACACGGATGAATTTCTAAGCGCGCTTTTCACCGTACTCCGGCATAGTGATGCCTTCCGAAAACGATTTCAAAAATACGTTCAAGGCGACCGTCAGGATGACCGAAAGTTTCAGAAAGAATACGGGTCTTATTTTCATCCGAAATTGTTGGTTAATCCCTTTGATAGAATGAATTTTTCTTCAGCCAGAAAATTGCAGGAATTTCTTAAAGGGGTCGTAGATAGGGGGATCAACGGTGAAATATTGCCTGTGGTCAAAGAGGTTTATTTCCATCAGTGCTACTTTCAAAAACAAATCCTGGACCGTGGGCGGGTTGTTTTTGCAGAGTCGGCCGAACATGCGCTCGAAGGTGCCGATGCCGTTGTGATCGTAACGGATTGGCCGGAATATAGGAATCTTGATTTGAGTCTTTTCGAAGGGAAGCCTGTGATCGATACGCGCAACATTTATTATGGAGAACTTAGTCGGTTTCGGGAACGGGGGATATTGGTTGTCGGTCCCGGGAGGGCGGCCAGTTATCGCGCTGAGGTCCGTAACGTAAATCCGACAAGACAATTCACGGAGCAGCTGATGAATCGCCGGTTGCCGTCTTTCCCAGGTGCTGAATCCCTGAAGAATCTGATCAGGGTCTATCCCCGGCTAGGAACCGAACGGGTGATGATGCAAGCGGTAACCGCCAATTTTTATAA
>JAMWDC010000304.1 GCA_023819025.1 Candidatus Omnitrophota bacterium
CGCACTCGCATTTGATTTGAATATTAAAAAACTTCCTGCAAATCGGACGCGCCCTGAAGACGGACGAGTTCCGGCCAACGTTTATCGAGTTGCAATTCCACAATCAGGTATCGGCTTGTGAGCGAAAACCAGCGGTCCTCGGACTGGACAAATCCTTTGAGCATATCGAGCACTTGATCATCTTCAACCCGCAGGCATTCCTTATCCTCTAAAATCCATTGTATAAGAATCAAAATGTCTGGATCCAAGGTATTGGTTAAAAGTTCGACCGCGTAAACACGTCGAGGGTCACCTTCCTGGCAGTGGACAAAAAGATCATAAATCATCGGGACGTTGCCCCGCGGATAAAGCAGACTTAGATAGTGAAAAATCCGTTCCAAGCTCTCATCGCGGATGGCCTTCAGGGCGACCCCGAGGTAGGCTTCCTCGGGCCGGGTATTGGTCTCGCGATGATAAACATAACGCAGTTGCTGGATATTTTTATAGATGGTTGTCTCCCGGCTCAACTCGTTTTTAAGCAGGGGGCGGCTGAAAACAAGTTGTGGGTTTTTATGGAATAACCGTATCAGGGCCTTGAGGATCACAAAACGCATGGCGTGATCCCGGGCCACGGTCAACGTATCCAAAAGAAGATCCACAACCCTTTGTTTGGGAATCGCCTCACGGATCCTCACGGCCTTACGCTTTTCATCAAGACCTTTCTGGGGATCCTGCAATACCTTGCCCAACCGGTCCAAGACCTCATCGCCCTGATGAATCAGGTAATTCTCGACCGATTTCTCCGGCACGACCTCGTCGCCTTGACCATTGGAAACCAACTCCTGCCAAAACTGAATGACCTCCGTATCCCGGTCGTTATCCGCTTTCGCCTCATAAACCTTCTCAACGGCTTCGAGGTGGGCCATTTGATTCACCACGCGGCGGGCAATTTTCAGATCCCGGCCCGCGCGTTCATAAACCAGATACGCGGTGGCGGCAAGTTTGCGTGCATAGGAAGAATGATGCGTCATGAAAGATTCGATCGTTTTGAAGGATTTTTCATCGTAAAGAAAACTCAAAACATCCGTGGCCCGATACTGCATCGTCGCCTTTTGATACTGATGTTTGCTGAGCAAATGACTGTGAAGCAGTTTGGAATAAGCCTTCTTCATTTGCCAGACGAGGATCCCCCAAACGGGGACCAGCAATAATACAAGAAGCCCCAGTTTATGGTCCGGAATTTTCAAAAGGGGTGCCAATAAAGCGATATACACGCCAGCCACGGATTTCGCAGCCCGGTATCCCAACATATCGATCACCGGTTTGACACGCCGGCGAAGCGCACTGGGGAGCGGCAAATAGAGGACTTCGCGGCTTGCCTGCTGGACAGAATAATTGAGACTCCCGTCAAACAATTTAAAAAGGATGCCGACAAGGAGGATTGGATAAAAGACACTGGCCAGTGAAAACACGGTCAGCCCCACGGGAAGAATCCATATGGAATACCCGACCCCCAGATATCTCAAGCAAAAACCCGTCATGAATAATTGCATGAAAAGCGAGGCCGCGTTCAGAAACGCCCAGAATCCTCCTAAAAAGGATGTCATGGCCTCTTTGCCTGAAATAGAAGCTTCCACCACGCTGTTGAATTGATTATCGATAATCGTCGACGACACCTTGGAGATGACCACCAAGGCAGCGAGCATTTTAAGATAGGTCGAATCCTTAAAAATTTTCAGGATGGAGTGATGAGCCCCTTCCACCGCTTGAGTACTTTCTTTGGACGACCCGGAGGCAGACAGAGAAACCTCGTCGCAGGTGACATACCTCCAGAGCCTTCTCACTAAAATCAGACACAGCACAAGAATCACCGCGGTCACCAAAAATAAATCCTCGGTCTTGATCCACCGGACTGCCTGACTGGTCAATAATCCTCCGAGAATCCCGCCAAGCGATCCTCCGCCGATGATCAATCCAAAAAGCCGTTTCGCCTCGACGGCATTAAAAATATCATTCGCCAAAATCCAAAACTGTGTGGTAATCATCGCAGAAAAGGAGGACTGCCAAATGTAAAAAACCGCAGAGAGGTAAGGCGTTTTTATCTTGGCGCAACTCCAGAAAATCACAAGATTGGTGATAAAAAACGTCAAGACGCCTCCGTACAGTAACTTGCGGGAGACACGCCTTGAAAACTGAGCATAGGCACTGACCACGAAGACCAAGAAAACCCCTTCGCCCATATAGACATACCGCAGATTTTCGGCCCCGAACTCGTTCAGAAACAAGGCCCCGCGGACCGGCTTGAGAATGTAGAGGGTCGAGATGGTCAAAAGGAAATAAAGCAACATGAGAAGGGTCTTCATCCGTTCGCCGGGCCGGATTTCCACAAACGGTCTTAAATAACCTGCAAAAGATCGGGAGACAGAATGTTCCATTCCTCAAACCTCAACAAAATTTGATCCTGACTGGATTTTTGCAAAATGACCGTTCTCGGACTCGTTTTTTCGACTACGGGCCGTAACAGATTGGCTCTTATCAATCATGCAGGCCACAATATAGATCCAGGAGTCTCCATTTTGCAAAGATTCAATACTCACCAACACTATCGGCCGTAAAGGCATTTTCAATAAGCCGGACCTGGGGGTCTTCGCAGCCTTTCCAAGTCACCGCCAGAACTCCAAAAGACACTGGAATGTCCCCAAGCCGCTGTCCCTTCAAATACCACTGGGCAAGTCGGACCAATCTTTTTTGTTTGAAGGTGTTAACAGATTCTTCGGGAAGGCCGAAATACGACTGAGAACGGGTTTTGATCTCAATAAAAAAAGTTCTGCCTTTTTTTTCGGCAACGACGTCGATCTCTCCAAGGGGGCATCGGTAATTTTTTTCGAGGATCTTAAAACCATT
>JAMWDC010000305.1 GCA_023819025.1 Candidatus Omnitrophota bacterium
ATCGCCAGGGACGTGGATCCAATCCCTTAGTTCTCATCGCCACATTGATTTTGGCGCCCCTTGCGGCGCTTCTGATTCAACTTGCGGTTTCCCGCTCGCGGGAGTTTCATGCCGATGAGGGAGGTGCCAGACTGAGCGGAAATCCACTCGATTTAGCCAGCGCTTTAAAAAAACTCGAGGCAGCCGCGGAGCGGATACCCATGCGAGGCATCGATCCTTCGACGGCGCACCTTTTTATTGTCAACCCCTTACGCGCCAGAGGGATCCTCAGTCTGTTTAGTACCCATCCGCCTTTGGAAGAAAGGATCGAACGGCTCCAGAGAATGGCGACCTCGTGAAAATCAGTTTGCCAAAGACGACGGCGCTGGGGGTCATACAAAAAGTTTCAAACGCATGGAATTTTCTGAAAGAGACTTCTCATGGCTGAATACATTTGTCCTGTTTGCAGACAGAAAATACCTCGCGATTTAACGGTTTTTCTGAATCATGCCAATCAGCACATCATCCAAGCTGTCAAGAAGGAACATCCGGATTGGGTCGAAAAGGACGGCCTCTGCCCGAAATGCACGGAATATTATGAACGCGCCAAAAAGGGCGAAGAATTTTCCTTCCGCAGAAAGAGGTAATAACCGTTTCATTCCCGGTTAAAGCCTGAAAGCGGACGGATTCCCAATACGCTGAAGAAGAGCTGAAGACTGGATACCTTTTCGACACCCTCCCGCACCTCGTGAAATTTCCCCGAAAGGGCAAAGTGTGCCAGCAGGCGGGCGATCCCAGATAGAGCGAGCAGCGTATAAATCGAGTGACCCAATAAGGGTGGGAGTCTGTCGGCTAAAAATCCCCCCAGAGACGCCCCTAGAAAAAGGGCGATTCCGTTAAACAAGTTGAAGTACCCGTAACAACGGACTCTTTTTTCCGGACTGACGGCATCATAGATGAAATTCGCGGAACAGAGTTCGAATCCGGCCCAGACGAAACCGGCGTAAAGCTGAACGATGATCAAGTAGAAAATATTCTTCGAAAAGAGCCAGAGAAAAGGGATAGTAGGGATCAGTAGACTTGTGATTTTTAGGATCCTTGCGTTTCCGATGATATCGGCATGCTTGCCCCATAAAGGAAGGAAAAGGAAGGAAGAGGCCATGCCTGTGAGTTGAATCATCATGAACAACAGATAACTAAACTGAAAATCGCGGAGCATCAACACCGTAAAATAGGGTCCTGCAAGCTGGACGGCGAAAGTGATACTCGAAACGTAAAGTACGTATTTGACGAAGTTGCTTTCCCTGAGGCGCCGGATAAACATGAAAAATGTAAAATCATTTTCAGGTTTCAATTCATACGGGGAATCCGCCATCTTTCTAAGAAACGAGGCTGAAAGGAAACGGCAAAACGATGCTGCCCAAAAAACAAGAAAGAAGGCGAAAACGGCAGAGAATTTTTTTCCAAAATGAAGAAAGATTCCGGCGACGGCCAGAGCAAATACGCCGGCTGTCCCGGCGATTCGGGATCTCCAGCCAAAATATTCGCCCCGTTGATGGGGTGGTAGATAATCGCTGACGAGGCTGCCCCAGACGGTGCTAATGAGGTTCCCTAGGATTCGGTACGCGGTGATAAGAATGATCAGCAGTGCGATTTGGCCGGGGAATGATAAAAAGGCGAAGGCCCCGACAGGCAAAAGGAGAAACGCCTGAACAGTAGCTCCAAGAATCAAAAAAGGAAGACGGTTGCCGGCCGCGCGGACAACCCGGACTGCAAAAATCTGGGAGATCGATCCGATCAAATTCGGAATGGCAACCAAGAAACCGATCTGGAAGACCGTCGCACCTAAGAAAAGGGCAAACGGGACCATATAGGTATCGACAATGGCTACCATCATTTGGGCCGGGATGCCTTCTTTCCAAGAGACGTTCAGACTATCCCGGATCTTGGGGGGTAAGGAAGCATATTTATGCATGATGTTTTTAAACACGGAATGAATTCAGCGTCACTATTTTTTTTGGTTTTTCAGAGCTCATGTCAATTTCCACTGGAAATCATCCTCACGAGGAGTCCCGCCTTTGGCGGGACGACGAAATGATCCCAAGCGATGGCTCGCACGCCAAGAACTGTGACGGGCAAGTCGACCTTACGGCCTCCTCTTCTTAATGAACTGTTTCAGGGAGGCCTTCCAGACTTATGTCCCCAACACGTTTCTGCATCTTGTCATCCTTCGGCTTGACCGGAGGATCCACATCCTCCAGAAACCGTGGACGGATCCGCCAACTCGTATGGCAGAGATTCTCGCTTCCGCGGGAATGACGAAAAGTTGCATTGCCTCGTCAACGCAGTACTAGTGAAGAAGCGGGAATTGATATTTGCGGATGATTCGTTATCTTATCGGCAAGAAGCGTCTTAGATTCAGCCGAAGATCTGGGTGTGTTCGATGCCGTTCAGGATGAACTGGACGGCAATCGTTGTTAGCAATAGTCCCAGTAACCTCGTGATGATCTTCATGACAATGACGCTCAGCATCGCAGAACGTTTCGCGGCAATCCGGAGAATCAAGCTGGTGATCACGGAAACGAGAAGAATATTGACGGCCAATATGAGCTGGTGGGGTAAAGTTACTGCCTTATTGCTCAACAGGATGACCGTGGTGATTGCGCCTGGCCCCGCCAACATGGGGATTGCCAGGGGCGTTACCGCAATATCGTCTTTGCCGATCCCTTCCGCTTCTTCCTCTTTGGTTTCTTTGACCGCGGTTCGGCGGGCCTGCAGCATATCCAAGGCGATTAATAGCAGGATGATGCCACCTGCGATCTCAATGGCCGGAAACG
>JAMWDC010000306.1 GCA_023819025.1 Candidatus Omnitrophota bacterium
TCAGCTTTCAAAGGACTGTATGAATGGTTCCCGTTCCTCCACCTGTCTTCTAACAGGGGAGGATAGGTTGGATTATCAAAAACCCCACCTTCTCCCTCCCCTTTCATAAATCAAGAAATCCAGGGGGGGTAACCGGAGCAACGCACTATAAGTTTGGACATGAAACCAGTTTTCTGGATAAAAAGCAAGAGCTTCGACCAAATTTTTATACTGTTGGAAAGTCTTAGGTGGATATGTTAGAAAATGCTATGGGGCGAGGCCGCGAAGTTTCATTCGGGAATCGGTCAAAAAGGTCCATCGAACCTATCCCTATCTTCATGGTTAATAAATAAGCGTCAAGCTCGAGGTGTACCCGTGGAGGTAGTTGGTCTTACCGATTAACCCGAACTCGCCGTTTGAGAAAAATCCCGTTAAGGGCAACGGCCCCCGCACGGATTGAATTATTTGAGCATCATGATGTGGCGCATCATACAGGGTCCGTCCCCGGCCTAAACAATTCGCAAGAAGCGCGCCTTCATTCCGGGACGGTTCGCTGCGCGGACATTGCTTTAGACGAGCCTGCAAATCTTCGCGCGAGGCCTTGGCATCCCTCAAGTGAAACTGAACCGTCTGTCCGGACTCGAGGATTTCACCGACAGCCAGAGCACCCGAATGCTCATCCGCCCCGATGATATTCCGGATAAGAAAATCGCCCTTTTGCATCCGAACGCTCAATTCATCTCGTGCAATCCCAATAAATATGGAGCGTTCCGCCAATGCTTGCTCAGCCGGGGGCAGCTTATTGATGACTCCATGCAAGATGTGAAGTGCCGGTTGATTAGCCAGTTCCAGGAGAATGTTCCCCTCGGCTTTGGTAATGACCCATGGCTCGCCGACCGGGCGACACCCCTGCGATACGATCATCTCAAAAGAGATATCGCCTCCGAATCCCACTCCGACGGCACCTTCCAAGCAAATATCCTCATTCAGACACAGCCAATTCGGGACTCCCAAAACATTGGCACTGGCCAGTCCGCCACTCACTGGACAACCGGGATAAGTCTCATTGAAAAGGCGTAGAAGTTTCATCACGTCACAGTTCATCGGATTGGCGAAGCATAGAAACTTGGGGTGGTCGGATGGATAAAGATCCAGGTAATCCATAAAATTCGCACTGGACTGAATGGTCCCAATCTCAAAGTCCGTGAACGTAAAAGGATAAAACTTCACATCCGGAAGGTGCATGGCCAGAACACCGATCGCCGGGGCTTTTTCGATCTCCTCGTGATTGCAGATCACGCCGCAGGCGTTGCACCCGATCAATAAATTCGCAGCCGTCAGATCCCGAAAGGCTCCGACCAGATATTCCGGATGATCCTGGCGATAGTCCTCCGAAACAAAAAGAATTGCTGCATCGCAGGATCGGCCTTTGAGATCGCCTTTGACCTTTAGGGCTAAATCTTCGACGGCATGGAGGGCGTCGGTTTCCTGGGAAATGCCGGAAGAAAAGATTTTGGATCCGTCAACCATAGACTTGGTAACCATTGAGTCAGACAGTTCAACGACGGGTGCGATTCACCGAGCGATGAAGGTTTCGTTAAGGGAGAAATCGCGAAACGCTGCAAAAGTTCACGCAAATATCCGCAACATTTTTGCGTGCGTTTGCGTAAGTGTTTGTGTATGTTTCGCGCTTCCTCTCTCCATTCACCCCTGCCTTTGCAAAATCATCGTTCATTCTGATCGGATCGTGCAAACGGTTCAATAGATTTGAGGATCATGCTGAGCTTCAAATTGAGAAATGGCCTTTTCTTCTTTGAGAGTGATTCCGATATCGTCCAACCCATGGACCAGTCGGTTTTTAACCGCGGGATCTAACTCGAAGTGAAATGAGATCTCTTCGGCCAGATGAAGATAGACGCGTTGTTCCTCGATATGGATCGTGGCCTCAAGTCCGGGAAAACGGTTCACCATGGAAAAAATTTCTTCGACCTCGGGGCTGGAAAGTTCCACGGTGAGGAGACCGTTTTTTGCTGCGTTCCCCCGGAAAATATCCGCAAATGCCGGAACGCGGACGCCCTCCCGTTCGATCCAGGGCGCAATCACCGCTTGAATTCCGTACTGCTGAATGGCCCAGACCGCATGCTCACGACTCGAGCCGCAACCAAAGTTATTTTTTGCAACCAAGATGGTCGCACGCCGGAACGCAGGACGATTCAGGACAAAATCAGGATTGGTCCTCCCGTCGGGTAGATAGCGCCAATCGAAAAAAAGATTCTCGCCGAATCCCGTCCTGTGAATCGATTTCAAAAACTGCTTGGGGATGATTTGATCCGTATCGACATTGGCGCGGTCAAGCGGGGCAAGGACTCCGCGATGAGTTCGGAAAGGTTTCATGGATTCACCCCCGGCCAAGTTCGAACGTCTACAAAATGGCCGGCGATTGCCGCAGCGGCCGCCATTTCCGGACTCACCAAATGGGTCCGCCCGCCCTTGCCCTGACGTCCTTCGAAATTCCGATTCGAAGTCGAGGCCGCGCGCTGACCTGGTTTTAATTGATCCGGATTCATCCCAAGACACATGCTGCACCCCGACCGCCGCCATTCGCAACCAGCGGCTTTAAATATTTCATCGAGCCCCTCGGCCTCGGCTTGAGCGCGAACCTTCTCCGAACCCGGAACGATGAGCACGCGTACACCCGGCGCCGTTTTTCGGCCCTTAAAAATCTTGGCCGAAGCCCGAAGATCTTCAATCCGGCCGTTTGTTCAACTTCCGATAAATACCGTATCCACTCGAATCTCCGTGATGGGCGTCTTAGGACGAGAC
>JAMWDC010000307.1 GCA_023819025.1 Candidatus Omnitrophota bacterium
CTGCACCGCTCGCGTTTGAAATTTACCGCCAAACCGGGGCCTTAGGCAATAGCTATGTTTTCCTAGAAGCGGGTGTGGTCACTGATATTACCGAGGTTGGCCTCGTTTGGAGCAATATCGGAAAAAGAACGGCATTGGCAATGTTGACATTCGCCATTCCTCAGATTGTACTTATCGGATGGCTTTTCAATCAATGGCGGGTTTAAATGCCACTCAAACCCACCAAATGATGCTTTTTTTGAACACCTGCTAACCTGTTGCCAGCCAAGGGAATAACTCAAAAAAACTCGATCCTGTCGAAAATTTCAAACTGTTTGTCACTTTTTTCCCGCGTTGAAAATTTTTAATACACTCAGCTGCCAAATCGGTATCTCTTTCCGCATCAATCGGTAAAAAGATTTATTCAGATTTTATTCTGGAATTCCGGATTTGGCACGGAAAGTGTCCCTTACCAGGAATTTCACGGACAGAGTGGGATATTCTTCGGCATACTCTGACAGCTTTGTAACTTTTACAAACTCAATAGGAGGACAGAAATTGAACGGGCGAATGACGATTACTGAACTTGCCAAACGCGTTGGTGTAACTCCGAAGACTCTTATTCGATGGGAGAAAGCGGGAAAGATCCGCAAACCCAAGCGCGATTGGAAAGGCTGGCGTGCCTATGAGGAGGAGGAGGTTGCGAGTATTGAACGCATGGTGAATTCGGTCTATGAGATTTGAGAATATCCGAAAAGTGAGGATCCCAATATGAAATTAAAATTGAAGCAATATTTCTCCTGCCTTATTGCGCTTTTGGCCGTTATCAGTCCGGGCCACACGGCGTTTGCCGGGGATGACCCCTCCCGCGCATCCTCGCCCGATGACGCTGATGCGGAATCGCCGAACGTCCAGCCCGGATCGTCACCGCTCATCCAACTGAATCACAGCACGGATTATTCGTCACAATATCCGCCGGCTGCGAGTTTCATGCAGTCGCCCTACGGCAGGCGGGCGGGTTCCGGATCCGTCATGATGCAATCGCCGTATGGGGGTGCGGGCTATTCCAATGCGAATCCCGCCACGGCCAGTATGCTGGATCCCTACGGAGCCCAGGAAATTTCACCCTATTCGCGCTATTCGCCCTATATCGAAGTGGTGGGCGAAGGCTCGGACTACACGCTCGGGATCGACGATGTGATTACGATTATTGTAAGAAACCAGCCGGACTTTTCCGGCCGTTACGTGGTGGATCCGGAAGGCAATATTCAATATAACTTCGTGGGCGACATCCCGGCCGTAGGAAAAACCAAGGAAGAATTGAAACAGGAGATCATCAACCGCCTGAAGCGGTTTGTCCGCTATCCCGAAGTCGCGGTCATGATTTCAGAATACCGTAGCAAAGCGGTCTATGTCTTTGGCTATGTCAACAGCCCGGGCAAATACGCGATGAAAGGCAACAAGATTTCGGTCAAAGAGGCGATTGTGGCTGCCGGTCTGCCGCGCATGGACGGATCGCTCAAGCGCGTTTATGTCATTCGGCCCTCCGAATACGTGGAAGACGGAAAGCCCCAAAAAAAGAAAGTAGATCTCAAAAAGCTTTTGGAGAAGGGGATCTCGGCCGAGGACTTTGTCCTTCAGCCCGGAGACACCCTGATTGTGCACCAGCGCTATTTTGATAAATTTGTCAACAATTTCACGCGATTGGTCGGCCCCATTTTCCAGGCCGCAGCGGTTTATGAACTGGCCTGGGGCGAATCCGGCCACGGGTTCTTGAACCCGAATAGGAACAAATAATGAAAAAAAGGACACCGAAAAATCGGCTTGCATGGGTAACGGTGTATCGGTATCACAGCCTTCTTTTTTGGCCCTTGATTGTGATGGGTGGCAGGCTGGCTTTGCGCATTGTCCTGAATCTCTGGGACATGCTCGAACCCTGACCGGGACGGATCGAGGCAATTGATGCGCCGCCCGGACCAGTAACCTTGGGAAAGGACGGTCGTGAGAGAGCTTATGGCAAGAGAAAATAATGAGAAACGGAATCAAAAGGGCAGTTCACATTCCAAAAATTTATTCGTTGTTCCGGAAAATCAGGGCGGGATTATTGCGCTGAAGTCCGCGTATGTCGCTGCGTCCTGGCTCAAGTACGGCCCAGCCATGAAGTCCGCATCCGGGATGCCGATCGCGTGCGTTCACCGCGCCAAGATCCCCAATCCCAACAAACTCATTTTTCAGTTTCCACCGACCACAACAAGGAGAATGCATAGCACATGAACTTAACCAACGTCTCTCAAACACTCAGGCTTCGTGAATACTATTATATGATCCTCCGGCACCAGATCGTTTTTATGGCGGCCGTCCTGATTGCGATCTCGGGGGCCGGATTCCTGGCCGTGACCCTGCCCAAGATCTACCGGGCCGAGACCACACTCTTGATCGAGGATGAAAAATTGCTGAATCCTTTAATTTCCGGCCTGGCCATCTCGCCATCGGTTCAGGCACGGTTGAGGACCCTGCGGGAAGAACTCCTCTCTTGGCAAAGGCTCACGCTTCTGGTGGAAAAGCTGGGACTCAATAAGGACACCAAAAATCCCCTGGCCTTTGAGCGGTTAATCAAAAGCCTTCGCGACAGCATCGCGGTCAAGATGCGGGGTTCTTCCTTGATCAGCGTCAGTTATGAAGGTGTGGATCCCAAGAAGGCCCAGGAGATTGTCGAGACCTTGGCCACCATCATCGTCGAGGGCAATATGACATCCGTCACCCTGGAGGCCAATAGCGCCATCCAATTCATCCAGGATCAGATGGAACCAACCGCTTTTT
>JAMWDC010000004.1 GCA_023819025.1 Candidatus Omnitrophota bacterium
GGCCAATTCCATCCCACTTTGACCGCCCAACACCCCGCCGACAAAAACCAAAAGCAAGGTTAAAGTTGAAAGAAGCACCGTTGTTTTTAAAATGTTCATGGTTTTATCCTCCTGTAACCGTCTGACCCACACTCATGAGAAACAATGTCGCAAACGAATAAGTTCAACCGATCGGTACGTTCACCAGCCGGTATAAGTTTCGCTCTTAGTCTCCAGTTCAATAAGTTCGATGTGGATTTCACCCACCCCTCACCCTACCCTCTTCTCCTTTAGGGTGGAAAGGGGAATAGTGACTTATTACTCAGACTAACGGAACTCAATATGAGAATATGCATTTTTTGTGCCAGACCATGCATTTGTTCTTGACCTAATGTCTGCATGACGTATGCATGCGGAACTAAGGAATCGAATGAACACTTTTGAATAGGAAACACTCTAGCATGGTAACCTGGCACAGAAATCTATGTTGCGTGGTATTGTGGTAAAAACCTATGTCTGTCCCGAGTAAAAATTAGCTAAATAACCGCGGGACGAAAAACTAAACCAGCGCTTATCGGCCGAGCAAAATGACAACGCTTTTTGAACTAATCCAGTAGAAATCCTGAGGATCAAGACAGATTTCGAAGCCGGGATCCAGGAAGTCCGCCGGTCCTTTGAGATTAGTATCCACAATGCGATACCACTTTGTCTGCGGGTATTGGGGCAGTTGAATCTTGTGAGAATTCATATCTGCGTTATAAATGAAAAATAAACGATCCTTACTTTCTCCCAAGTCCGTACCATTCGCATCAAGCTGGTAACACAACACCTTGGCCCATGGATCATTCCATGACGGGGCTCCGAGATTTTCATTAAACCAAGAGATCCCGGATTCCTGTGCCGAATTCGATTCAGGCCGGGCATAAAATTTTTTGCACCCAAAAACCGCATACCGTTTCCGAAACGCAATGGCTTTCTTACAAAAGTTGAAGACCCATTCATATTTTTTTAAAAAATCCCAATCAAACCAACTAATTTCGTTGTCCTGGCAATAGGTATTATTGTTCCCTCTTTGCGTCCGGAACATCTCGTCTCCCCCGTACATCATGGGCGTCCCCAGCGAACAGAATAAAGCTAAGAGGGCATTCTTGGTCATCCGTTCGCGCAACTGTTGGATTTTTGTATCTGGCGTCTCTCCTTCGATACCACAGTTCCAGGGGAAATTTTCATTGCTTCCGTTTCGGTTATTTTCAAAGTTGGCCTCATTGTGCTTATGAGCATAAGAATAAAGATCACGGAGCGTAAATCCATCATGACAGGTAATATAATTAATACTATTCCAAGGAAATCGCCCGTTCGCGGCGTACAAATCGCGCGAGCCCGTCATTCGAACTGCAAATTCCCTGATCTCGCCCGAATCCCCGCGGAGAAATTTTCGAACAGAATCTCTGAATTTACCGTTCCATTCCGACCATCCTTTTGGGAAATTCCCTACCTGATATGTGGTCAAATCCCACGGCTCGGCAATCAGTTTCACCTTCTGTAAAATCGGATCTTGGCGGATGGCTTCAAAAAAGGCGGAATCTTTGCTGTACCTCCCGTTCTGATGCGCCAAGAGGGGTGCGAGGTCAAAGCGAAAGCCATCGACATGCATAATGTTCACCCAGTAGCGGAGTGAATCCATAATCATTCGGAGCACCGCAGGATTTTCGGAATTAATTTGATTGAGGCATCCCGTGGCCTTATCCTCATAATGGCGGTAAGGCTCCCGGTCAGTGCCCTTCAGCACGTAATAAGAGAGATTATCAATCCCCCGGAAACACAATGTCGGCCCTAGTTCATTGCCTTCGCCCGTATGATTAAAAGCCACATCCAGGATGATTTCAATGCCGGCATTGTGCAGTTGGCGGACAAGGGTTTTGAATTCGCGGACCTGACACCCCGGGGATGACTGCGTGCTAAAAGAAATTTCCGGGGCAAAAAAACTGATACTATTATATCCCCAATATTCGGAAAGTCCGTGATCCACGAGGAAATCCCGCACATAAAACTCATGAATGGGAAGCAATTCTACGGCATTCACGCCGAGTTCCTTCAGGTAAGGAATCTTTTCGACAAACCCCAAATAAGTCCCTGGATATCGAACCTGAGACGAAAAATGCCTGGTAAAACCCTTGACATGAACTTCATAAATGATCAATTTTTCCGGCGGGATGTCCGGAGGCTTGTCATTCTGCCAATCAAACCGATCTTCCATCACGATGCCCTTCGGAACCACCGTCGTATTGTCGCGCCGGTCCATGGCAAGATCCTTGACAGGAGAAAAGGGATCGTACCCGAATAAAAGCTTATCGACCTTCCTGGCCTTTCCGGCCACGGCCTTGGCGTAAGGACCCATGAGGAGCTTATATTCGTTAAATCTCAACCCCTCGTCCGGACGATAATCCCCTCGGATTTTATAGCCGTAAAGCTGCCCTGGTTGAATCCCGTGAACAAAGACATGCCAGACATTTTCGGACCGATGCTCAAGCTTGATCACATCCGTCGGCAACCCTTCGGGCCGGTCAAATAGTAAAAGAAATACCTCTTGGGCACATCCCGAAAAGATTGCAAAATTCACACCGTCAGGGCTGGGCGTGGAACCCAAAGGATGCGGACTCCCGGCGGATATCTTTCTTCGTGTCTTATGTTCTAATGCATACGGCATGTTTCGACCTGCGTTTCTCAAAAACGTCCCCGAATATTTGAAATATCTGAATATTCACTGTTGGCTATAATTTACGGCACTTTTCTCATTTCTTCCAGTACTGCGCATAGGCCGTGAGGGCGCGCCTTCGGGCAAATTCGTGATTCACAATCGGCTCCGGATATGTTTGACCGAGTACGATTCCGGCTTGCGATAAAACCTTTTCCGGAGCCTGCCACGGTTTGTGAATCCATGAAGCCGGCAGATGGACCAGCTCGGAAACCCAACGGCGTACATAATTTCCTTGGGGATCAAATTTCTCGCCCTGCAAGACCGGATTAAAAATTCGGAAATAAGGCGCTGCATCGGCCCCGCAGCCGGCCGCCCACTGCCATCCCATAGTGTTATTGGCGAGATCCGCATCCACAAGCGTATCCCAGAACCATCGCGCCCCTTTCTGCCAGCGTATCAGAAGGTGTTTCACAAGAAAAGAGGCAACAATCATGCGAACCCGGTTATGCATCCATCCAGTCCGCCACAATTGGCGCATGCCGGCGTCTACGATCGGATATCCGGTCTTACCTTCCTGCCAAGCTTTGAAGACATGCTTCTCATCCCTCCAGGGGAATCCATCATATTTACGCCGGAGTCCGCTAGAATGGATATGCGGAAAATGGTACAAAAGATAATACGAAAATTCGCGCCAAACAATTTGCCGTAGGTACGAAAGACTTCTTTGAGATTTCGGAATCGCATTCCAAACAGTTCTCGGACTGATTTCGCCGAAATGAAGGTAAGGAGACAGGCGGGATGTCCCTTCATGATCCGGGCGATCGCGTTCCTCCCGATAATGCAGAACCGGCCCCTTCGCAAACTTCCGCAAAATTTTCTGAGCGTTCCTTTCACCCGGTTTCCATGTCTGGTCGATTCCCTCCGCCCAATCGAATGAAGGCCGTAGTCTTAAATCCTGAACCGACAACGAATGCGGCCACAATCGTGGCCCAACCAACATGCGGGGACGGCTACAGGGTTTAGCCATTTCATCCTTTTCTAAAAACCAATTCCAATATGCTGTGAAAATTTGGTAGGGTTTCCCTTGACGGTTGAGAATTGACGCGGGTTCCTTCAGCAATCCGGCGTTGAAAATTTTAACTCGGATCCCCTGAGCCCTTAACGCGGACTCAATTTCATGGTCTCGTTTCAACATCCAAGGTTCATAACAACGGTTCCAGAAAACGGTTTTTGCTTGGGTTTCCTGGATGATGGACAACAAGGCCGGCAAACTTTTTGATCTTCGAATGACAAGATTCGATCCGCATTTCGCAAGATCCTCTTGAAGCGCTGTCAGCGATCGATCGAGCCACCAGCGGCTAGCCCCGCCAGGAGGCCAATCGTGTTCTTCCTCAGGCGCCCATATAAACAAAGGGACAACAATTCCTCCGGATGCGGCCAGCAATGCCGGATTGTCGCTTACGCGTAAGTCTTTTCGGAACCAAACGATAGAAACATTGTGTTTGCCCTTCATCAAAGGTCTCCGGGGCCCTGTTGCCACGGCGGCGGGAAAGTTACCAACAAACAGCTCGTATTATACGGACCATATGGAAGAAAAAAAATCACGGATTTTGGCATCTGCCGATTGGATCCCGTTCTTTGGGAAAGATAGCAAAACCCTTAAATAACTTTCAGCCTCTTCAGACAATGTTCACAGCCCAAGATTTGTTTCTTCTAAAAAAGTTCGTGAAATTTTTTTGACTGCATTTCCCAAGACTGACAAGCATATCAAATATGTCAATCTGGAGCTAACAATTCTTTCACTTAAAAAAATTTTCAAAAAAAAATGCGCGGAATTTTTTACTCCATCTTTTTCTGTCCCAGAAACCCATGTATAATTTTTTTAAAGGCTGGGATGACCATCGATGATCAACGAACGACGAAAACATCCAAGATACAATATCGATAAATTGTTCAGGGCCACGCAAAAAGGCGGTGATCCCTATCTGGTCCGCACCATCAATGTTTCCATGGGAGGATTCGCCTTTTGGATCTCGGAGCCGCTCATACCGGAAACAACAGTGACGCTGAATCTGCCTCTTGACGGGGAGTCCTGCAACATCAACGCACGGGTGGTGTACTGCCTTCACAATACCGAGAAGAATCTCTACCGTGTCGGCGTCGAGTTTTCCGAAACCACCCATGAATTCAAGAAAAAACTTGCCAACGAAATCTTGACGACAATCGGATTCCGCTCCAATTTATCCCATATCGTGGATCGGGCGATTACGGATATTAACATCCCCCGCGCCTTAGCGGCGAAACAAAGAGAACGCCTGGGACATTTTTTTGACTACGCGGATTAAACTGCGCCTCCTCTAAAATCATTCCATACATCATAAATAAAATAGGCAGCTCCTTTGGGGGGTTGCCCTTGGGGCATGGGATTCGAAAAGCCTGTCAAGGATTAACTGGCTTTGATCTTATTGATGTCGCCCCCGAGATCTTTGTATTTATCCGCGTAAATTTTGTAGCGGTCCGAAAGGGCCTTGGTTTCTGTGGCAATCTTACCCAATTCGTCCTTGATCCCTTTCGCTTTTTCCCCGAAAAGCTCCGTCGGTGAGAGACCTTTGAGCTTTTCCTGAACCTTTGCCATCTCGGCTGTTTGTTTTGCTATTTCCTTTGCATACGCCCGCGCTTTACTCTCCAGTTGGCTCACATTCATATTTTGAACTTCTTGCTGGATCTGGTCAATCGGCTTGTTGGCATCCGCCTGACTGCCGCAGCCTGCAGCCATAAATAAAACAAGCAGCAACATCACCCACGAAATCCATTTCCTGTTCATTGCCATTTCTCCTTTGTTTGTTCCATGTGTATCCCGCTCGCGGGAATCACAAAAAAACCGGTCGGGGTTTTAATTTCTCCGATATTCTTTTATCCTTTTGTTTGACACCGTATTTACCATCCCCTCTCCCTCTTTGAGGGCGAAGAATCATTAAAAAATGAATGTGTTGCTCCAGTTATTCCCTCCCCTTGGTGGGGAGGGTGAGGGAGGGGGTGACGAATCGCTATGCCCCCACCTTAAGCGAGGAGGAATCCTATTCTGTGAAAACTGGAGCAACTCATAATGAGTCTATGAAATGACGGCAATTCTTGTCGGATCAGAATCCGATGTTTGAAGGCTGAGAAAGGATACGGATCTCGCGCTGGGGAAACGGAATTCCGATCCCTGCAACTTTCAGAGCTTTATAGACCGCCGAATTCACCACGTAGGAGGTCTGAAAATATTTGATGGTCGGCACCCAATACCGGAAACCGATATTAATCGAAGAATCCGCGAATGTCTGAATCCCAACCTGAGCCGGCGGATCCTTGACGACATCGCTAAATCGAGCGAGGGTTTCCCGGATCAGGCGGATCGCCGCTTCCGGATCGCTGCCGTAGCTGATACCGATGACCCCGTTGACAACCTTATTTTTCCGGGAATTGTGCAGGACCTCTCCCACAATATGCTTGTTGGGGATGGTAATCTTTTCCCCGTCCTCATTGGTCAAGGTTGTACATGCCAACTTGACCTCCTCGACCACACCGCTTACGCCGGTCACCGTGATCGTATCCCCGACCACAAAAGGACGGGACAAGATGATCGAAATTCCGGCGCCGTAATTGGACAACGGACCCTGGATCGCCATGCTCGCACCAAAAGCTAAGGCACCCAAAGCCGCAACAAAAGGCGCAATCGTAATCCCGAAATTGCCGAGCGCAACAAGTATCGCAAAGGCTAACACCAAAATTTTTGTGACCCCTGCGAGGAATTTTGACAAAGTAATATCCAACTTTTTTTTCTCGAAAATCTTAAGCAGTGCTTTGGAAACCCAGTTGGCGAGGATAAAACCAGCCATGAGAACGAGAAAGGCACCGAGGACTTGGAAACTGTAATTCACACAAAACTCTATGGCCGTATTGATTAATTTTTGAATGACTGTAATTTGTTCTTCCATCACGATTCTCCTTGCCCCTGAAAAGTGGTTTATGCTATATCGCACAATCGGTTAATGCAAGCCGAATTTCAACCGAAATTTCTGAGGAGAGGCCCTTAACGATCCGCCTCAAATTTTGGTCTTTGCTGAAAATTTTTTGATCGGTCTATCACGATTTACCTTGACTAAGAGTGACAGATTTCTCCGACCATGGCCAGGCTATTCTGCGAAAGAGGATGAATAAAGGTGGATTCCTTATTAAGCGCATGTTTCCCGGCCGCTAGCAGGTCCTTTTGGACTTTTAACACCTTCTGTCTTTTTCCTATTTCCTGACAATCGTTTTTATCCTATATTAAGGGATTGGGAGAGCAAAAAATTCGTGGCTGACTTTTTATCCTATTGCTGCTGGGATATCCTTTGCTTTGCAAGAATCCTTCGGATATTCTTATTCCTGCTGACAGCTTCCTTGTACGTCACCGGCTGTTCGCCGAAGTCCTGGATTGCGAATTATCACATGGTCACGGCTGAAAACGCATATATGAAGGCTTATGAAATGAGAACGAGAAAAGACCTTCAGAATAAAAGACCTGCCCTTTACCGCACGGCTTGCGAACACTTCGCCGCGGCCTACCGAACCGATCGGGGGGTCTTTACGCTCATGCGGATTCAGATGGCTTGGGATGCCTGCACCCGAACAGTGGACAGCGAATACCAACAGGTCTTTGAGGATTTCCAACGCGAGTACGAAGCCCTACACCCCGTGGAAACCGAATACGGGGATGCCTTTCCCGTCCTGGAGTATTGATAATAACAACCGTTCCCCGTAGGGGCGTGGGTTCCCGTCCCTTCCCGACAAGTCGGGAACTGCCCCTGCCGTTTCCATCATAAAAATTAAAATATTTCCCTCAGGATAAATTCCACGTCCTCACGCACAATCGGTTTCGGATTGGCAGTCGTAGAACCCGACTGGAGTGTCTCTTGAATTATTTTCTCCTTTTCGAAAACGGGTTTCCCCTTGAAAGGCGAGGAGATCCCCAGACGGGCCAGTGATTCTCCGACCCTTCCAACAAGGTCGCCACCCACGGCACGGCTCATGGTGTCATACTTTTCACCCATCGCTTGGCGGTTTAATCTTATTGAGGGCACAAAACATACTGAACAAACAAGCCCGTGAGGTTGATCATACAAAACTCCCAAAGGGTGAGCAATCCCGTGGATCACACCCAATCGGGAAGAGGCCAGCGCCACGCCTGCCAGATAACTCCCGAGTAGAATACCATCGAGATCACCGGCCGAGCCTGAATCCAAGGCACCGAAAAGATGGCGGCTGACAAGTTCCATCGCTTTCAGGGCCAGTGTTTCGCTGTACCAGGTCGCATTCTTGGAGATATAGGACTCATACGCTTGAACCCAAGCATCCATGGCCGCAAAACTCATCACAGCACGTCCAAGCCCCTTGAGGAGCTCGGAATCCAGGATGACCGTTCGCGCCATGAAACTTTTATCGCGGATTGAAAGCTTGGTTTTTTTGTCCGGATTAATGATGACCGAATTGGGCGTCGCCTCGGAACCAGTCCCGGCTGTGGTCGGACAAGCAATAAACGGAATCCCTGTTTTCTCAAGAACGCCTCCCTCTTGGTAGAAAACGGGCTTTTCGCCGGCGTGATAAAGTCCCGCCGCTGCCTTCGCCAGATCGAGCACACTGCCGCCGCCGATCCCAACGATCCACTCGGCCTGAATCCGGCGCGCCGTTTCGATCACAAGGGTGATTTCTTCAAGAATCGGCTCTCCGCCCGGCCGGCAAAAAAATTCCACCCGGGACGAACGCGGAAATCTTTTTGCAATTTTATCTTTGAAACCGTTCTTCTCGAGGGAACGGCCATGGACAACGACGCCACGGGTTCCGAATTCACATGCTTCACGGCCGATGGCGGTGTGAGAACCTCTCTTGAATATAACCCTTTGCGGTCCTAAAACTTCTTGGGGGAAATCCATCTGCATCGATCTTTCCTACAAAATTATCAATAACCAAATCTTCATGACCCAACAATCACCAATAACCAAAGACGAATAACCAATAATTGGTTGCCTTTGTTTGGTCATTGAAAGATTGGTCATGGGTAATTATTTGGAAATTGTAATTTGGTTATTGGTGATTGGCGCTCTTAGTACTTCATAATGACCGCAGTCACAATGAGATCTTCGTGACCAGAATTCTGGATCGAGTGCGACGCCCCTTTACCCGTTAAAATCGCATCGCCGGCCTCGACCTCGACTTCCTTTCCGCCGTCAGTCACCTTGCCCTGGCCGCGTTGAATGATATAGATTTCATCCTCGCCGGTATGATCATGGATACCGATCCCCGCGCCCGGCGGAAGACGGAGTTCGGCGCAAAGTCTTGTGCGGGCCGTGATTTCCTCCGGCTTAAAATAATGCCGCAATGTCACTTCCCCGGGGCCACCCCGCATATTTTTTCGGACTTCCATTTCCTGCTGATTTTTTCTTTTGATCATCATTCGCTCCTTACGGTCTCAGACGCTGTCGCCGGTGGCGGTTTGCCACCCGCCCGCCCTGTGGCATGGCGGCGGAAGCGCCTCTACTTGGCTTCGATCACCTTGACAAAGACCTGGCGGTGCCTCGGCCCGTCGAATTCGCAAAGATAAATTCCCTGCCATGTGCCCAGACAAAGCCTGCCGCCGTCGATTAAAATCTGTTCGGAACAACCGACAAGAGACGACTTGATATGGGCGGGTGAATTCCCTTCGCTATGGTGATATCCCTTTTCAGGTACGATCTGGCTGAGGCCGAATAAAAAATCTCGGACCACACTCGGATCAGCATTTTCATTGATGGTGATCGCCGCGGTGGTATGCGGCGTAAAAACGGTACAGATCCCGTTTTGACACTTTGTGCCGCTGACAATCGCTTGGATTTCCCCGGTGATATCGATCAATTCTTCGGATCGTGTGCTCCGAACACTGAATTCCTTGAACATAACCGACTCTCTCACTTGAATATTATTCGGAGATCAGGTGGATCTTTTTGAGATAGTCCAGGATCTTCTCGACGGATTCCTCGAGCGTATCCTTGTCGGTTTCACAAACCACCTCGGGATGAAGGGGCTCTTCGTAAGGATCGTCAACGCCCGTAAGTCCTTTAACCTGTCCATCGCGCGCCCTGCGGTAAAGACCTTTGCTGTCTCTTTTCTCACAATCCTCCAGCGGACATTTTACGTAGACCTCAATGAAACGATCGATCAAGTGGCGGATTTGATCTCTTGCTTCGCGGTAAGGCGAGGCAGCGGCCACAATCGCAATGACCCCGTTCCGGGTCAGCAAATGACAAACAAAGCCGATACGCCGGATATTTTTAAAACGGTCCTCTTTCGAAAAACCCAACCCCTCACTTAAATTGGTACGGATGACATTGCCGTCCAGAAGTTCCACCGTAGCGCCCAAGGACACTAGCCTTCTTTTCAGGGCATAGGCGATCGTGGACTTCCCGGCACCCGTAAGACCGGTCAGCCAAATGGTAGCTCCCCCACCTTTCGATGAGGCGGCTGGGGGTGACGGTGCGGTAATCTGGTATTCGGGATGACCTGACATTGATTTTTCCACCGCCGGACTGACATAAACCGGATCGTCTTTTTTAAGATCCAGCTGTCTGTACTTTTCCTGGCTGATCTCCACCTGAACTGGATCACCCCATTCGCTGATCAGTTCGACTTTAACCATCCCTCCCGCCGGATTGACATGCAGCACGCGTGCCTCAAAATAATTCCCGCCGATTGGTACACGGTGAATATCCAAGGAATGAGGACGGACAAAGACAAACGAGCTTTTTTGATCATGTTGAGACGGGGGCGTCAGGTCCAAAGTCATATTTCCAATGTAGGCCTTGCCGTCTTCGACCCGGCATCGGAAAAGATTCACGTTGCCTAGAAAATTATAGACAAAAGGCGTTGCCGGATGGTGATAAATCTCGTCGGGCGTTCCGATCTGAATCACCCGCCCTTCATTGATGACAATCACCCGGTCAGCAACTTCCAAGGCCTCTTCCTGATCGTGGGTCACAAAAATGCTGGTAATATGAATCTCGTCATGAAGACGCCGGAGCCACTGGCGAAGTTCCTGCCGGACCTTCGCATCCAAGGAACCAAACGGTTCATCCAGCAAAAGAACCTTAGGTTCCACTGCAAGGGCGCGCGCCAAGGCAATCCGCTGACGCTGGCCGCCCGAAAGCTGGTGCGGAAAATGATGGGCCATCCAATCCAGCTGAACCAGCCTCAACAATTGATGAACCCTTATCTCGATCTGGCGGGCGGATAAGCGGAGGTGCGGCGGGCGGACCCGGAGTCCAAATGCGACATTTTCAAAGACCGTCATATGTTTAAACAAGGCATAATGTTGAAACACAAAACCCACCCGGCGATCTTTGGCCCTTCTGTTTTTTGCGTCCACACCGTCAAAAAGTACGACACCGCTATCCTGAAATTCAAGACCGGCAATGATCCGAAGAAGCGTCGTCTTTCCCGATCCTGACGGCCCGAGCAGGGCTACCAGTTCGCCGGACGGGACGAGAAGGCTTAAATCATCGAGGGCAGTGAAATGACCGAACCGCTTTGTGATATTCCGAACTTCGATGCTCATGGGCCCCCTTCTTTCAAAAGCGGATTTTCATGGATCTCTCTTGAAGTTTTCATCTCCATGACACTCTTCACAAGAAGAGTCAAAAGGGCAACGAGTACCAGCAAAGAGGCGACCGCAAAGGCCGCGGTAAGATTATATTCATTATAAAGAATCTCCACATGAAGCGGAATGGTATTCGTCACGCCCCGAATATGACCCGAAACTACAGAGACTGCGCCGAATTCACCCATGGACCTCGCGCTGCAAAGAATGACCCCGTAAAGCAGTCCCCACCGGATATTGGGCAAGGTAATCCTCAGAAAAGTCAAAAAACCGTTGGCGCCCAACGTCAGCGCCGCCTCCTCCTCTTCCTTGCCCTGCGACTGCATCAAGGGGATCAACTCCCGGGCAATCAAGGGAAATGTGACAAAAATAGTTGCAAGCACAATGCCGGGAAAGGCAAAAATTATCTTGATCCCCCTTTCCATAAGAAAGGGGCCGAAAAAGCCCTGTGCCCCGAAAAGGAGGACAAACACCATGCCGGAGATAACCGGTGAGACCGAAAAAGGCAGGTCGATCAATGTGGTCAGAAAATTCTTCCCTTTGAACTCAAATTTGGCGATGGCCCAGGAAGCCGCCAGTCCAAAGACCAAATTGAGCGGGACCACAAGGAGCGTTGTGAGCAAAGTCAAATGAATTGCCGCCCGGGCGTGAGGCTCCCAGAGGGCTCGGCCATAATACGCGATCCCTTTTTGAAACGCGCTTGAGAAAACGCAGACAAGCGGCATGAAAATAAAGACCACAAGAAAGAGCGTTGCAACCCCGATCAGGAAAATACGCGTTTTGGGAATCATCGCATCCCCTGTACTTTCCGGCTCCACCATTGGAGACAATTCGTCGTGAACAGAAGACAGAAAGATACCAAAAGCATCACTGCGGCGACTGCCGTGGCACCTGCGTAATCATACTGCTCTAATTTCGTCACAATAAGAAGGGGAACGATTTCCGTCTTAAAAGGCATATTGCCCGAAATAAAAACAATGGAACCGTATTCCCCCAGCGCCCTGGCGAACGAAAGGATAAAACCCGTCAGGGTGGCCGGGATACAGACCGGGAAAAGGACCCGGATGAAGATCTGCCACCGGCTTGCACCGAGACTGGCCGCAGCCTCCTCCATTTCCTTGTCCAGCTCTTGAATCACGGGCTGCAGGGTCCGGACCACAAAAGGCAAACTGATAAAGGTCAGTGCGATCACAATCCCGAGCGGCGAATAGGCCGACTTGATCCCGATAAAATTCAGATATTTACCGATCCATCCCGAAGGCGAATAGATGGCGGTCAAGGAAATACCGGCTACGGCCGTCGGTAAGGCAAAGGGGATGTCCACAAAGGCATCCATCAATTTTTTGAACGGGAACTGGTACCGGACCAGAACCCAGGCGACAATGAAACCGAAAATAACGTTGATCGAAGCCGCAAAAAAGGAAGCTCCGAAACTCAATTTGTATGCGGAAACCACGCGGGGTGCACTGATGACTGTCCAAAAATCCTTGAAACCGAGGGTTGCGCTCTTGATGAATAGCGTGGAAAGCGGAATGAGGACGATCAAACTCAGGTAAAGAAGGGTGTATCCGAGGGTCAGACCAAAACCCGGAATGATCGAGCGTTCCTTCAGCATCCGAAGAACCCTTTTAATTGTTTTACCAGCAAGGTAAAGCCCGGTCCCTTGGAGTAGGGATTCCTTGCAGTCTCTTCACGCGAGGTACAAACCCCGAGCGAAGGAAGTCATATCCGCTACAACACCTGACGGATCAAATTCATGCGGCAGCTTGCGTACCGCAAGGTTGCGCATTCATTTGACTTTCTTGACAGAAATTATAGACCCCCCAGCATCGCGATCAAGCCTTTGTTCACAACCGAATGTCTCCGAAGCCTTCATCGATTCAAAAGATAAATCGAACAGTTAAGGATGAGGGCAAAACTCACCCAGGCAATATAAGGAATCAAGAGGTAGGCCGCTGGTTTCGAAACCTTAAACGAATATTTGATGGTACAAAAGATAAATCCCCAAAGCAAGACAATATCGAGAAGGCCGTAAAGCGGAGAACGGAGCCCAAAAAAAAGAAAAGGCCACATCGCATTAGCAGCCAGTTGGATGCCAAAGTATTGCAAGGCCCTTCTCGTATCTTGTCCTGGTGGATCTTTTATCATTAAAAATAATGAAATGCCCATCAAAATGTAAAGCGCGGTCCAGACCGGGGCAAAAATCCAATCCGGCGGCGTAAAGACCGGCTGGCGCAAGATCCCATACCACGTCTTGACCGAAGATGCCGTACCCCATCCTCCCAAAACTCCGACTGCCAAGCAGATCCCCATGGCGGCGATCAACTTAACCGCGTTCTTGACCAGCATCATCTATCCTCCTGTTCCATTGAGGGAATTATTCTCTGCTTAAAAACACACCGGCCATTGACCTTTTGGTAATTTATACCATTTCGGCGGACATGGCCAATTATTTTATTTGGGATCGATAAAAACACGCCACAAACGGCGAGATCGAGCCTGACTGTTTTTATTAAAAGTATGAGTCGCTCCAGTTATTCCCTTCCCCATTTCGCCAGAGGACGGACCCACCGAAGAATGAGTGGCGGGAAGGGGGAGGAATCTTATTCTGTGATAACTGGAGCAACTCATTAAGTATTTCTTTAAAAGGCGCATTTGTGATAACATTCAGCTTCTATAACATTCCATGACTCCTTTGAAATTTTTAAAAATATCTGCGCCAGTCCTCTTCTTTAATCTCGCCCTTTTCCTGGCTCTTTGGGCCGTCATGGAACTAGGATGGAGAATTTACGTAGCTACCCGACCCGCCTACGATGTCCTTTTTCTTCAGCCGGACCGAGCCGTAGGCTGGAAGCAAGTCCCCAACCTGAAATGGATCTGGGGCGGTATCCACTGGTATGGACGCGACTTCAGTGTCCCGATCCAAACCAATTCTCTGGGATTTCGGGATATGGAACACACGATTGAAAAACCGGAAAATGTAATCCGCATCGCCTTGCTGGGCGATTCGTTAATCGAAGCCGTCCAGGTCCCTTTTAAAAAAACGGCCGGCCACCTCCTTGAGAAAAAGTTAAATGCCCTCCGTCCGGTCATCGGCCCCAAAGGTCACAGGCTCAGGTATGAGGTACTTAATTTTGGGGTCTCAAATTACAGCGTAGGACAATATCTCCTCGTTTGGGAAAATTATGTGCGCCAGTACCGGCCTGATTTTGTCTTTATTTTTGTGGCAGGATTCCATATGAGCCGCACGATCTGGAAGTATGAAGGAGGGGCCTTCCAATCCACCCGGGGTCAGCAACTTTGGATCCGCCCGACCTTTCGCCTGGAAAACGGCCGGCTGATTGCGGAACCCGCCCGCGATTATGAGGTGCTCGTAAAAGTCCAGAAGGAATTGATCGAGAAAGAATTCGGCGGAAAATTCATGAGAAAAAGACGGCCGCTGACGCTCGTTGAGATGTTGATTGAAAATATCAAGACAAGACAGCAAAAAGCCGCCGAAGAAAAAAAGCAGGAAAAACAGGACATCACCCCGCACGAACCTGCCGGGATAAAAGAACCGCCTCTTTTGGAAATGAGCGAGGAAACTTGTCAGCTCAATCTTAAAATCATCGAAGAACTGGGAAGTCAAGTACGTGAAACAGGCGGCCAGCTGGTAATTTTTGATCTGATAAAATTTTTCCGGGAAAGCTCAATGCCCTTTGCCCTAAGCATGAAGGCCGAAGCCCAGAGACAGGGTTTGGGCTATGTCCCCCTCTCGGACTACCTCCTGGAGGCTACAAAAAAGGATATCGACATCCAATGGCGTCACGACAGCCATTTCAATAAAACGGGCAACAAGATTCTCGCGGAGGTCATGTTTGATTGGCTTAAAGAAAACGGGAGTAAAAATCCGCGTCCCGAAAGCTTGAATCCTAAGACCGGATCATGAAATACGTAGGCAAACGGCGGTGGCAGGCACGATTTTAATGCTCAGGCGGTCCCCGCTAGGAACTGTTCCTTGTTTCCTCCGTACGACCTTTTGTATCTTCTGGCTGACTTCTTACCTCTTCCTCCTATTCTTATTTTCGGATCGACACCGAAGCGCTTGTCTCCCTGCGCAATGAGACGCGCAATCTCCACCGCAACATTTTCAAAATCATCATGCTGTGCGGGGAGATACAGCCACTTGCCCAGCACCGGATGTTCGACCAAGGCCGGAAACTGATGCATCAGAGATTCGTGAAAGACCCGCTCAGTCGGAAGCAGGATGCCGTCCCAAATATCAAAGGAGTAGGATTTGCCGCGATAACTTTTGTCGCCGGGATCTTCGCTTAGTACCATTACCATACGACCGTGCACATAGGCGCCTAAGCAGCCGAACATCCGCTTTTGGAAAAAAGTCGGATCCCGGTCAAAGGGCTCAAAAGCCCACGTCGTATTGAATTCCTTCTTCGGCTTTTTACGCAACATCGGTCGTGATCAGATGCCTTTTATCCTTGTGTGTTGTTCATGCGGATCGCCGGACTTTCGTTCGGGATCCAAGTGCCGTTTATCATCTGAGGGCTTGGTCAATCGTTTCTATAAGAAAAGGGAGGATTGACATGTTAGGTTTCCGCTTAGCCACAAACTCCACGGCCTCGCCGAACCCAAGGCCGGTACTTACAAGATAGCCAATCACAACGGATGAGGAACGACCGACTCCGGCATTGCAAAACACAAGGATCGTATGATGAGGGATCTGATCTTGGATCCAGTGAATCGCTCGGCGCATGTCGTCCGGAGAAATGGGGACAAAGTCCTGAAGAGGGATCTTATAATAAAGGCCATACGGTTCAACCAAATCCTTCTCCGCTGCTACATTTAATATCGCTGTGATGCCCTGAGGCTTGGACT
>JAMWDC010000308.1 GCA_023819025.1 Candidatus Omnitrophota bacterium
TCGTGGCGTTCACCACGTTTAAGATGGCAGGATCATTCTTAAAGGGTGCTCTCTTTTTGGTCAATACCTAATCGCGGCGCAATATCCGGGTTCAAACTCACGTTCTCAGAAATCAAATACGGCTTCCTTTGCTGTCAAAAACGCGGATTTTTATGGAGTTGAGTTTACAGTGATATTTCCAACGCAAAAATCAGAAGCGGCTGGAAGATGCCAGGTGGATTCTCTTTTCCGCCGGTGAGCGTTCTCTTAGCCCATCCAATCCGCTATTCACTTTTTTTCATCTTTCTGACCTTCCAGATTACCTTGACATCATGCCCGGTGGTGAGGCCCCAGGCACGGTTCTTAAGCTCTTCCAGAGAAGCGATTCCACCGGAGAGAAGTTTTTCGATTTCTTTCGCCTCAATCGTTGTCGGCAGCGTCCCTTTGAATTGGCTGCTCCTGTCATCGTAGAAGATAAAAGGGACGCCTCTTAGGAAACGCAGGTGATCGTTGCCCGGGTCGATTCCAAATGTGACGGAACCGCTGAATTCCCTCTGATCCTTCCGGATGGAGCCGGAGTCCACAATTTGAAATCTGCCCAATATAAAGCCAAGATCATCCCGAACCATGTACTTGCAGCCGATCAATTCTTTGATCCGGCCGGGCGCGTTTTGAGAAAAATCAAAGCTGATTCCGGTTTGCCCGGCACGACGGGATTCGGTCCGAGGATAGCGGAGGGTCAGTGATCCGGAAGCGACATCAACGCTGCCGTTTGCGGTGACTTCTGTTTCCAGGGTTTCCGGGCAGTCTTTTTCAGGCACCTTCCGATGAGCCTTGAACAGGTGCGAGTATTTCATCTGCGCGTGACCAATACGGTAGCTCTGGTAATCGCCACCATGCTTTTCTGCATGCACGACCATCGTGCCGGTTATCCAGATGTCCGTGACCAGGCTCACCCGGTATGTGGGGTACTCATGCACCCAGTTGACGGAACCGCGGACATCCACTTCCAAGTCGCCGGCCCTCTGGCGCTTGATAACAAGGTCCTTGTTAAGTTCAGCGCTCGGATCGGGCTCGGCGAGGATGCCTTCGAAGGCATCCTCGGACTGGTCTCCCTCATATCGCGCGGAAATCTTGAACACGGGACAGCGCGGCCGGCCCTTGCCATCTTTGTGGACATGGAGGGGAGCGTCCTTGATCCTGTAGATTCCGTCGGCACCCGCGGTGGTCTCCCAGGTTTTGTTGTCTTTGGGATCGACCACCCTGACGACGGCGCCAGCCGCAGGCGTGCGGCTTTTCCCGTCGTCAAGCCATACCGTGCCTTTGAGAGCGGCATAAAAACCCTGGGCATAGTCTACGGCTTCCTGCAATTGATACTGCTTGGCCAGCTCCAGATACCACTTGTGTGATTTCTCTTTCGGAAGGAAACACAGGCAGTCTTTGAAATAGGTAACCATCAGCTGGTTCACATCGGTGCGCTCAAGACCGAACCGCCACCAGTCGCATTCTTTACGGATATCATCGAGCCATTCCAGTCCCTTGTCGGCCGGGGTTTTGGGTTCGCCTTTCTGCAGGATCTGAAAGTCAATACGCCGCTCGCAATTTACGTCGAAATCGCGTTTTGGAATCCGCAGGCAGCCGTCCTCATCCCATTCCGCAAAGACGCTCTCACGCCCCTCATAAAGTCCGAACTTGGCAATTTCGACATTGCCGATCGCATATCGAATGAGGCAGCGCACCCACTGCTCGCGCACATGGACAGGATCGAATTTCGTTTCTGCCGCCTTTTGGTAGATGACCCGGCCGAAGTCGCGTGCCTTGCGCAAAGCATCCTGCCAGTTGTCGTCCTTCTTGATCCTGAGAAATTTCCAACACGCGTCCCAGGCGGTGTTCTCTCCAGACCGTTGAGCCTCTTTGAGGAGTTTGTCGAATTTTTCGCCCCAGTCCGGGTTGCCGTGGGCGGCGTCAAAAGCGTCCTCCATGGCTTTTTTGACATCATCGCGGTCCTTGGCCTTGCGCTCCATCCAGCTCAAGTAAGGCTCCAGTTTCCCCGGATACCCCTTCGGTTCATCCATATTGGGAAGCACGCGATTCTTCAGATCTTCATAGCGTTTTGCCCAGTCAATGCCCTCGACGGGTGCCGCATGGCCACCAAAAACCGGCCATTGAATCGCCAGACAAAAAATGACCGATAAAATAGTTGGAATTGTTTTGCGAATCATTGTTCTTACCTGTGAAAATCTGAAGGCTTTCACATTGCTATTTCTTCTTCTCGGTCATCACGATCGCTGTGACGTCACGGACATCCCCTCCTATGAAGGGACGCTGCACCTTGACCCAGAGTTTGGAGTCGGCCAGATCCTTTGCACCGTCAAAAATGAAGTAGGCTTCATACAACTCATATGTTTCATACTTTTTCGGTTTGCCGGTTGTGCCGGATGCCCGCGGCATCATGTATTCCGTTGCGATTCCTTTATAAAAAGAAGCAACACTGGAGAAGGAATCCGACGTCGTGTAGACCGTGGACTGCACGTGGGTCATTTTTGCCGCGGCAGCCGCATCCCGGGATTCGCGCGTGGCCGGCTCATCAACGTTCGCCCCAGGATAGAGCTTCCACTCACCCGCGAAAACAGCTGGGGCGCACCAGAAGGCGCACCAAAACAAGATCAGCATGCCGATGACCGGCCGATATTTTCTCTTTCGGATGAGTCCCATGGCATCCTCCTGAAAAATTCCTATAGATTGGTGAGGTTCCGGGTATGGTCCCTTCTAGCCCGGCTTTTTAGGTAAATCTCGCTCATCTCGTC
>JAMWDC010000309.1 GCA_023819025.1 Candidatus Omnitrophota bacterium
GGGGGTGTTCGCACAGCCCTCTTTAATTTTCTCTATGCCCGGGCGCAACAGGGAAAGTTTTTGCTTCGGATCGAAGATACGGACCGGGAAAGATCCCGGCAGGAATTTGAACTTGAGATTCTGGATTCTTTGAAATGGCTGGAACTTTCTTGGGATGAAGACATTGTTTATCAAAGTAAGCGGCTGGATCGGTACAGGGATGTGGCCCGCGAATTGGTGTCTCGGGGGTTGGCCTACGAAGAAAAATCGGATGGCAAAACGGCGATTAAATTTAAGATGCCCAAAGGCGAGGTGACGGTCCATGATCTCGTTCATGGCGAAATCAAATTTGACGCCTCGCTTTTTGAGGATCTCGTGATTTTAAAATCCGACGGGTACCCCACCTATCATTTCGCCTGTGTCGTCGATGATTGGGATATGCAGATCAGTCATGTGATCCGGGGAGATGACCATGTCTCCAACACGCCGCGCCAACTTCTTCTCTTCGAGGCACTCGGCTGGAAGGCTCCCAAATATGCCCATTTACCCCTTATTTTGGGCGCGGATGGAATCCCGCTGTCCAAGCGTCACGGCGCCGTGGCCTTATCCAGTTATCGGGCCGAGGGATTCCTGCCTGAAGGATTATTGAACTATCTGGCCCTTCTGGGATGGGGTGCGGACAGTGATCAGGAATTTTTTCGTCTTGACGAACTCATCAAGGTATTTTCTTTGAAACGGATCCATAAGGCCAATCCCCGTTTTGACCGGCAAAAGCTGGAGTGGCTCAACAGCCAGCATATCAAAAAACTTTCGGAATCAGACTATCTGGCAAGGATTACCGCCTTCTATAAGAAGGAGGTTCAAAAAATGCCGGAATCCCGATGGAAGGCGTTGGCCTTGCTTTATCGGACAAGGATTAAGACATGGGAGGATCTTAGAAATCAGGCGTCATACTGCTTTTCGGAAGTTGAGGAATATCCGGCGCCTCTTTACGAGGAGTTTTTTAAGAATCGTTCTCTGCGGGCCCACATGGATGTGTGGCTTGAGAGAATCAGTGAGCTTGAGGATTTTAACGATCCGGCGAAGCTCGAAGCATTGACCCGGAACATCACGCAGGGATGGGGTATTGAGGCAAAGGATTTGATCCATCCTATACGCTTTGCGCTGACTGGAAAAACAGGCAGCCCCGGTCTCTTTGAACTGATGAGCGTGTTAGGTAAAGAAACCTGTATCAAACGTATCAAAAAATTTCTCACGGGGCCCGTGAAATAGGAGATTGCTATGTCTGACTGTCTTTTTTGCCGAATGATGGCCAGAGAGATTAAGCCCGAGGTTGCATACGAAGATGACCAGGTTTTGGCCATCCACGACATTCATCCCCAGGCACCGGTCCATCTTTTGATCATCCCGAAAAAACATATCGAGCGGATTGATTGCTTGCACGAATCCGACAAGGATCTCGTGGGGGACATGATTTTTAAGGCCAAGCAAATCGCCGCCCAAAACGGATGGAAGCATTATCGCTTGGTCTTTAATAACGGAACCGAGGCCGGGCAGTCTATTTTCCATATCCACCTTCACCTTCTAAGCGGCCGTCGAATGATCTGGCCGCCGGGGTAATCCTTCATTCTTTTCCTGCCGCGGCAATCTACCGTCCAGGGAGCCTTTCGCCGGGCGCCTAGGTGAATTCTTCGAAACCTCTTACATAAGGGAAAGTGACCGGTCTGTGCAACTCGTTTTGAGGCTGTAACTTGCTAACTGCGGGAGCGCCGGGTACACTTAAAGATAAGGTTACCATCGGAAAATCAGGTATTAAAGATGAGGTATCGCCTGAGTTAAAATGGAACATATCCCGAAGAAAGAGGTTTATTCCCCCTACGATATTTCCAAGATTTGCCAAGTGGCCCTTTCCGATGTTCTTCAGTGGATTGAGCAAGCAAGGCTTTCTTTCTTTGTCGTCCCAGGCGGACACAAACGGATCCGCCATTGCCACCTCGAAAAATTTCTAACCGAAAACCATTATCCGGTCCCGCAGAATTGGAACGAAACGTTTGAGAAATTCCGGGTCTTGGTGGTAGAAGATGACCAGGATTTGTTGGAAATTGTCGCTGAACTTTTGCATGAAGAATCCCGCCTTGAGGTCCGCACCGAAGATCACGGGTTCAGCGCCGGTCTTCAGATCGCCAGTTGGCATCCGGATTTGATTCTCCTGGATTTTTTGATGCCCGGCATGACGGGTTTTGAGGTATGCAAACGGTTGCGGAAGAATTCCGAAATCCAGGATATCCCGGTTTTGGCGGTAACCTCGCTGGCCACCGTCGAAAACAAGAGGGCCGTGATGGAGTCAGGTGTCTCCGATTTTCTCGGAAAACCTTTTCATAGCGAAGAACTTCTCAACAAGGTGCGTATCCTCCTGGGCATGAGTACGAATGGTGTTTATCAGCCCGAAAGCGGAAGTTCTCATTCTAGAAATCCTCAATCTTCATCTTGATTCTCGCGTCTTTACGTGCTAATTTCTCCCCTGACAACGTATTAGTATTAAGGTGATTTGCCGATAACATTTTTGGTTAAGGTTTTCGGTTCGAAGTCTGTCCATGCTTTGGTGGTTTTTAGAATTTGGGTTTGGTAAAACCTTGAGACTTTAAACGTTAACCTTTTGACCTTCGACTTTTAACGTTCCTTATTGGGGGATGGTGTAATGGTAGCACGACAGGCTCTGGACCTGTCTGTCTAGGTTCGAATCCTAGTCCCCCAGCCAATAATCAAAACGGCCCGCCTCGTGCGGGCCGTTTTGATTTTCGACTC
>JAMWDC010000310.1 GCA_023819025.1 Candidatus Omnitrophota bacterium
AATGCCTTCGTGATCCGGGGACCATAGAAAACGATACTCGTAGAAACGAATCTCATCGGTCAAAGGAAACAAGTCAGAACCCTGCCGTTGAAGCCGAAGGGATTCTAAAACACCGCGGGCGGCCGACGGGAAGAACACAAAAATCCTACACTTTTCCTTCAGTCCCCGAAACATCATCTCTTTTTCTTCATCAAAGGCATCCAATCCTGAATGGGTGAGTGGATCGTAATAAATCCGTGCCCAGTAGATCACGTCTTTCCCTTTGAAGAAGAGGTGATGATCCTTATCGTAGGGACAGGGCGGAATCCAACTGATTACCGGGCCTGAAAAAAACTCCCGCAAGGCCCGCTTCAAAGATTGATAGACGGTTTGGCGATTTCGCGTGTTTGGATCTTGAATCTGATAAATCCTAAAATCATCCGGCATTTCTTACCTCCGCTTCCGGAAGGGACTGTACAAATTGAACCAAGGTAAACTGGGACGGTGATTTTACAATAGGATGGGATTCAAAAAAAAGATGCTCCAAAGCCATCGGGGTCGAGGCCTTCTGTAAATCCCGAGAGAACTCAAAACTGCCAAGCCATGCGATATTGATTCCCAACTGCGCGGCCACCAATTCCGAAAATTTCTCGAAAAGAAAACTCGCCTGAGAAAAGCTGAGATCCCCTTCGAGAATAAGAAAATAATCAAGATGGGTGTTCAAAAACCGGGCGGCTTTCATCATCTTATAAATCTCTGCGAAGCTCTCAAATGTAGGCTGACCGATAAGGATCCACTTATCGATTACCGGAAGGATTTTTGTCAAACGGGTCACCTGTTTATAATCAAAAATAAGAAACAAAACTTGAGGCGAAAGATTCAATCCGCAGGCATCCTGAAGGGGGCTCGAAGCAATTTTCTCAAATTGATCCCATGTCAGTTCGACATGTCTCAAATGGCGGAGCCCCGACTCCCGGTGAGGCTTCCTTCCCGCATCGCCTGAGTCTTGCCGCTGATCATTATTGATCGTAATCATGCTGACGGGGCAATCGTTCGAATTCAGCCGCGAGGCAAGGAATGTACTCAGCAACAGCGAATCCTCCGTCCCGTCGGGACTAAAGACGCTCAAGATTTCTAAGGATCGAGGCCGGATGGAAATGGATTGATCACGAAGCCGCTGATGGCCCTGAAATCCAAAAAGCGGCGAGATATCTTGAAGACCACGCTTGAGCTTAGGCATCCGGCCATTGTCGATCACGAAAGCTCCAAATAAGAATCGAAAGTCCCAAAGGCATTTTCCCGTTGAACGGGATGATAAGGATCGATCTGCCACTGGCCGTCGACCACAAATTGATACCGATACTCACCTCTCACCACCGGGATGACTTTTTGCCAGACTCCTTCCGGACCGCGTCGGATCAGAGATTCCGGGATCCACCGGTTAAAATCACCAGCAACCTCCACGGTCCGAGCATTCTTGCCAAGAAACTGAAACAGAATGCCCCCCACGGCCCGCCTGGGCCCAAAACGATTTGCCATCAGATTTTCCCATCCCAATGTGTACGGTGGAAGCGAATGTTCCCATTCGCGTTTGAGATACTCGACGGTCAGATTGAAATAATCCCGGAAAGCTGAAGAGTTGGAATCGTACTGAACCACGCTCTGTCCCGCGCTCGCTGCCTCCTTCAAAATCACACTTTCGTGAATGATCGTTCTAAAAAGACGGTCGCGAAAATGCGTTTTAACTTCGTCGTACACCTCACGTGCAAAACAAGTCCGCGAGTCGAAAAGCGTCATCAGGGCATGGACCTCCAAGGGGATTTTGCGCCGTCGATTCACCTCATGAATAGTCTCGGAAATTTTTGCCAAACCATGAAGCGAAAAGAAAGAAGGCTCGATGGGAATCATTACCTCATCCGCTGCTTCTAAACCATTAAAGGTCAACATTCCTAAGTTGGGCGGGCAATCCAAAACAACGAAATCGAAATCATGCATTTGACAAATAAATCGAGCCAACTGCTCTTTGAGCCACCTTTGCGGTTGTTTTAACAATTCTTCTTCGAGGTCATTGAGCTTGTTGTCAGAAGGCAGCAACCAAAAGTTGGGATTGATCTTGCAAAGAATACCCGAAACGACCGGTCCCGAAGTAACCCGATCCCTGCTTAACAAATCGTAAAGGGTATATTCGAGTTTCTCGGTTTGAATCCCGAGCCCACATGTCGAATGGCCTTGAGGATCCAAATCTACTAACAGAACTTTTTTCTGAAGATGAGCCAGACAGGCGGAAAAATTAATACTTGTCGTGGTTTTTCCACAACCGCCTTTTTGATTCGCAATGGCGATAATCCGCAAGTAACGATCCCCCTCCTCCTCACACCCAGAATGCACCTCCCGTACAGTACAGAAATATTAACGGCTTCGCTTTCTAAACCTTTAAAAAAAGAGGCGTTGCTTGCCGCAACCAATGAGGAATCCCAGAAATGGATAAATCGAGGGTTCACCTGTGGGGAAACCTTGATACGCATCGATCAACCGCGAACCATCCTTGCGGAAAGAAGTTAGAGGACCAGCAACCGCTCGATAGGATGCACCCGATTCTCAATCTGCTCCAGCTCTTGCATGAGCGGCTCGTCGATCTGAAGCCGACCGGCAGTGTCAATAATGACCACATTAAACAGTTCCTTACGGGCATGTTCAAGTGCATGCTCGGCAATATCCGGCGGGCTGGCCTGTGTGCCTTCGCTGTACACCGGAATATTGAGCTGCCGACCCAATGCCTGTAATTGCGTAATTGCCGCCG
>JAMWDC010000311.1 GCA_023819025.1 Candidatus Omnitrophota bacterium
GATCAAATCCGGAGTCCGCGGCAGATTCAAAACAGCCTGGGTCATCGCCCGTTTCGTGGCCTGATAGATATTGATCCGGTCGATCTCGCTTTCGTTGACCACGCCGATACCCACGAGGGCATATCGGGCAATTTCCAGGAAAAGGTCTTCCCGTACGCGGGATGAAACTTTTTTCGAATCATTCAACCGGGCGAGCGCCGATCTGCCGGATAAGGGACGGCACAGAATCACGGCTGCGGCCACGACCGGTCCAGCCAAAGGCCCGCGTCCCGCTTCATCAACGCCGGCCGTCCACCCCCGAATGCCTTTGCTCATGCTGACGTCAAAGGCCTGAAGTTCGTTCAGTAAAGTTGACTTCAGAGATCCGCTCCCTCTATAAAAATCGAGAAAACTACCTTTTTCTCAAATAATAAAGTTTGGAACGGTGAAATTTTCCTTTTCTCATCACCACAATTTTTTCAACCGTGGGGGAATAAAGCGGAAAGATTTTTTCAACGATATCACCGTGCGTTTCCTTCAACACGGTAAAACTCGCGCTGGATCCGGTCCCGCGGCGCCGAATGCAGATACCTTCGAAAGCCTGAATGCGCATCTTGTCCCCTTCTTTGACACGGAGGTTGACGCGGAGGGTATCCCCTACGCGAAACGGAGGTATTTTTGTTTTACAATATTCTTTCTCAATCATGGTCACAGACTTCATAAATTGCCCCCTCATCAGTCGCGGGATAGCAAATCAGGCCTTCTCTCCCGGGTCAATTTTCGGGCCGCCTCACTACGCCATCGCCTGACTTCTTGATGATTTCCTGATACCAGAACTTTCGGGACTTCCCACCCCCGATACTTACGCGGCCGGGTGTATTGGGGGTATTCTAACACCCCTTGATGAAAACTTTCATGTGTTAACGAATCGCGATTCCCCAACACTCCGGGAACTAAACGTACCACGGCTTCTACCAGACAAAGGATGGGAGCCTCACCGCCCATGGTCACGAAATCCCCGATCGAAATTTCCTGATCGACGAGATGTTCGTGAATTCGATAATCGACCCCTTCATAATGCCCGGCGATCAGTATCAAATGCCGCTTTCGCCGAAGCTTTTCCGCCATCTTTTGGGTCAACGGTTCGCCCCGGGCATCCAAAAGGACGACCCAACCGGAATTCCGAATCGTTTCAATACATTCAAAAATCGGTTCGGGTTTAAGCACCATACCGGCCCCGCCGCCGAACGGTTTGCCGTCCACGGTTTGATGCCGGTCATGCGTATAATCCCTAAGACGGTGAAGACAAATCTTAACCAGCCCCTTTTCTTGGGCTCGTTTCAAAATCGATTCCGCCAAGGGAGTCGTAAAAAAATCGGGGAAAAGCGTCACAATATCAATCCGAAGCTTCGCACCCTTGCCCTGCCGCCGAGGATTTCGGGACGTGCCTTGCTTACCCATTCCTTTGGTTCTCGATCAACGGCTCGAATTTTTTTGAGCGATCTTCCGGGAACGTTTCAAAAGACTCTTCAATGCCTCGCTGACCCGTGCCCCGTTTTTCACCCAATAATCGAACCGATCCTGTTTGATCCTGAACTTTTCCTGAGCGGGAAGCGGATCATAGTAACCGATTTCTTCGATAAAGCGTCCGTCGCGCGGCATTTTAATGTCACTGACGACAATACGCCACTGCAAGCGGTTTTTGGCACCGAAACGTTTTAACCGAATCCGTACTGCCAAGTTGACTCCTCCTCTTTGACATTCCGCATAAGGGGGTTTTCACAAAAGAACCCCTTACTTTATTTTGAATCCTATTCGTTCTCGCGATGAATCGAAGCACCAAGCGCCGAAAGCTTTACTTCCAATTTTTCATACCCGCGATCGAGATGATAAACGCGGTGGATTTCCGTCGTCCCTTCTCCGACCAAGCCCGCAAGCACTAAAGCCGCACTCGCCCTTAAATCGGAAGCCATCACCGGCGCACCACTTAATTTCCTCACCCCGTGAACAATAGCACTCGGCCCTTCCAAATAAATTTTGGATCCCATCCGGTTCAGTTCGCTGACATGCATAAAACGGTCGGGGTAAATTTTTTCCGTGATGACACTGATCCCCGGGGTGACAGCCATGAGTGCCATCATCTGTGCCTGCAGATCCGTGGGGAATCCGGGATAAGGAAGCGTCGTAACATCTACGGGCCTGAGCCGACTATTGCGCCTTACGCGAATCGTATTTTTCCCCTTATCCACACGGACTCCGCTCTGGCGTAATTTATCAATCACCGCCTTACAATGATCCGGGTCTGCCTTTTTGATTTCCACATCACCTCCCGTCATTGCGGCTGCAAACATGTATGTCCCTAACTCGATCCGATCCGAAATCACCGAATATTTCGTACCGTGAAGTTTTTTAACCCCCTCGATCTCAATGCGCGGTGACCCCTCGCCTATAATCTTCGCCCCCATCTTCTTCAAAAATCCCGCCAAATCCACAACCTCGGGCTCACAGGCCGCATTTTCAATCGTGGTTCTCCCTTGGGCCAATACCGCGGCCATCATCACATTATCCGTGGCAAGGACCGAAGAACCAAAGGCGCCCCCAAGATAAATGTCAGATCCCCGCAACTTCCGCGGGACACGGGCAATCACATACCCGTGCTGAATATCAATATGGGCACCTAAGGCTTGAAGCCCTTTGAGATGGAGATCGATCGGACGCAGCCCGATTACACATCCGCCCGGCAAGGAAACTTCTGCATATCCGAGCCTTCCCAAAAGCGGACCCAT
>JAMWDC010000005.1 GCA_023819025.1 Candidatus Omnitrophota bacterium
GGTGCCGTAAGGACACCCCGAAGTAGAACGGACGCAATTTGAGACCCTGAAGTCAGCCGAGCTTTTCAAATACCAATGCCAGAGCACCTAGATCGCCGACTTTATCTTTGAGTCTGGAGCGTTGGATCCGAACAGCCTGAAAAGCCGGCGACCAACTTGCGCGTTTGCAGCTTTCAATCATGGATTTCCAGAAAATCGGCGGGGAGGATTTGAGAACACCTCCGCCCAAAACCACCATCCCCGGGTTCACGAGATGCAATAAATTGGAGATCCCTACGCCAAGATAAAAACCCGCAATTTTAAAAACCTCAAGGGCAAGCCGATCACCGTTTTGGGCCGCTAAACCAACTTCTTTCGCACTTAATTTTCTGTTCTTAGCCATGAATCCACGGAGGGTCGAGCGTTTTCCTTTTCCCATTGCCTCGGCGGCAAAACTCGCAATTGCAGTCCCTGAAGCATACGCCTCAAGACAACCGAGCTTCCCGCATTTACATTTTCGGCCTCCGGCCACAATTTTCATATGCCCGACTTCCCCGCCCATAAAACTTGCACCCTCGATCAACTGACCGTTCGAAACCAGTCCGCCGCCGATCCCTGTGCTTATCGTCAGATAGACAAAATGTTTTTCGCGCCGTCCCTCCCCAAACATTTTCTCTCCGAGCGCTGCGGCATTGGCATCGTTAGTCATAAACACCGGAAGTTTTAGCTTTCGGGAAAGGATCGGACCCAAAGAAATCCCGGTCCAACCGGTCATGTGCGGAGAGCGCGGCACAATCCCTTTTTCCGAATCCACGGGTCCGGGAATGCCAATGCCAATTCCCAAAATTTTCTTTCTGGGGGCCTTCGACTCGCGAATCAGGGCTTCAACGTGGTCGATGATATTCCGGACGGACTGTTCGGCTCGAGCCCCTTTTTGAGTTTCGAGGACATGGCGGGTCATAATTTTCCCCTGGGAATTTCCGATCACCAAGGAAATTTTGGTTCCGCCGATATCAATACCGATTGCATATTGCATAGGATAATAAAATCCAATAAAAAAGGGTCGGGGACGGATCTGCTTCACTCAGTCCTTAGCGGCTTAGCTTCGCAGAGCCTCACTTTTTGCGTTGAACGCCCATTGCTTCGTAGCCCTGCTGTCAAAACCAGGACGGAGAAGAATGGCCGGGGACGGGATTGAACCGCCGACGCAGGGATTTTCAGTCCCTCGCTCTACCACTGAGCTACCCGGCCTTGTCACCAGTAACCAACGGACAGTTCTCCGGAAACTGTCCCTATATTCTCACTTTTGTGTAAAAAGAGGGATCAAAATTGAATGCCGCGCAATGCGACTAAGAATTATAGGGAAGTCGGCGATAAAGTCAAAACCTTTGAGAAAAAGTGGAATGGCGCGTGGGGGACCTTCTTTGACGAGCCGTCAGCAAAAGAGAGCTAATACAATTCCACTCCGTCAGAAATCGGCACTAACCCAAGCCGTTTTTTAACCTTGTTGTGAAGAATGACTGTTTCCGTTTGAATTCTTATTTCCGGAAGCCACACTAAAAACTGCATTTATGATTCCCGCAGGGTTTCCGTTTCCCAATTCATTAATCACGGATGCACCGGATTCCGATTTAATCTCAAGCGAACTGAGAATATTGACCGGACTCTCACTGAACCGATCACGCCCGAATTTTAATTCGAATTTTTGTTTTCCGGTTTTTTTCCACCACAAACGAATCGCAACAGGCTTATTGCGAGATTTGGATCGGGGGATCGAATAATTGCGGAATGATCCGCTATCATCCAACCGCATCAGATATTTGCTAACCGTTCCATCCTGGTCCTCGACCGCCACATAGACAAAGGGATTTTTAAGCGGAGTCGCCGGCCCTTTTAGCGCAAAGGTCAATTTATCGCCGGAGCCGGATTGGCTAGCGTCCGTGGGAATCTTAATTTCCACACCCACATAGGATGATGCGCTCGGCTGCGTGTTGACGACTAATTGAACACCGTCTTCGGTCGGGGCCATTCGTCCGATGCCCGCTGGTTTTTCGGGCTCCGTATTCCCGGTTAACACTTGGAGGGATGTTGCAACCGGTAGAACAGTCAGCACTTCTTGATTAAACGCTTCTGCAACAATATCCGGCGGCCGCTTGGCAATCCGGATATCGAAAGGCAAACGTTTGATCTTCCCCAAGAGCTCTTCCATAAACAGGATCACAATCGACACGATCTCACGGGCATTGATTCCAAAAAGTCTCACCGTGTAATTTTGAAACTTTCCATTCCGAGCCAGGAATATGTCGCTTGACCGGCTTTGCCCCTGCTGATCTTTGATAACCACTCTGAGCTTGGCATCGTTCCTCAAACCTTTCGGCGCCTTGAGCGCAAAGACCAGACGATCCTGATTCACGAAATCAATCAGATCACCCGATGTCATTTCGAGCCCCATATAACACTGCCGGGCCGTCACGGTATTGGGCAAAACGCGAAGGGTATCCTCCGATGTCCAGAAGAAATTTCCGTATCCTGGAAGTTTCGACCATGCAGGATTTGTATTGCCGGAAACTTTCTTGATTGAAAGATCCGCTGGGAGAAGGGTCAATGCGTTCGCATCGAAAACACTGGGATACATCCAAATTTCATCCGGCGTGAGCCATTGATAATTGTGATAGGCTACCTCTACCCCAGCCCCGCCACGCTGAAGGACCAAATCATACGTCTGGCCCAGTTCGAGGTAGATCACCCCGATTTCCGGCACGCTCGGGCGGGCACCGACCACAAACGTCAACGTCACCAAATCTCGGCCTGCCGTTCCGGACTGCGAACCCAAGGTCATCTCGACCGCTTGATCCGTCTGCCGGACCTCCTGCCAGTAATAAAGCGTGATCCGACCTTCGGCAACTGCCACGAAGCGGTAAAGATGATCATAAACCACTTCACCGCCGATCCCCATTCCCTGCGGATTGAGAACCATCGCAAGATCCAACGCAACAGGCGGATTTTCATGCACGGCAAGCTGTGCAGTCAAAGCATCTGCATCTTCCTGAGGTATCCGCAAGCGTTCAAGATAATCGTTGATCAACGTGATTTTCCCTTCGGCGTCAACCTGAAAATCAACTTCAAACCCCTCAATCAGCTTACGGCTCTCACCGTCCACAATATTGCCGACAATCCACCAGTCCAGGGAACTGAATTTGGACTGTTCAGGATTGCCAGTTGCATCAAAACTCAATTTGCCGTCAAAATATTCCTCCAGCTTCGCATTCACGGCGGTAACAACGCGCGTCTTCAATTCATTCGCACATGCTTCCTCAAGCAAGAGTTCCCCCTCCGCAACGTACATCTGCAGAATAACACGCGGATCTTCGGGAAGAACCGGCGGCACCACCGCCAGTTCGTGCACTTGCGGAAATTCCACCTCGAGATTCTGCAATTTTTCAAGCGTGACCGCATTCGCCACAGATTCTCGATACACTGTTAAGGCATCCACATATTGCTCCCAGCTATAGACCTTTGCCGCATACGACAATGTCATGGAATCATAAACTGCATCGGTGTAGAGTGCAGCCAGCGCATCAATATTTTCAGAACTGTTTTGATCCAACAGCACATTCACGCGATCCTTATAAGCATGGATTCTCTCAACCAGCTCCTGTGGGAGTATACCAGCGGTCAACAAATGATCCAACTGGGCAAGAAGCGAACCAAGCCCGATTTTTCCGGCATCCACATCGGCAAAAATTTTCTCGACTTCGGCCGTTGCCGCCGCATCGGCTTCTGCAAGCAACTGCTGATAGCGGACAAGTTCCGTTTGTGCTTCCGCTAACGCGGCATCGGTTCTGGCGTGAAGTTCCGCGCGCAGTGTTTCGATGTGGTCTTGTTCTTCCTCAAGCTTTCGGACTTTATCCAGAAGTCCATCCCAGCTTCCAAAGGTCACAATGTCTGCTCCGTTGGAATCTTCATCGCGATTGGGAATGAAAACCTTTGCTTGATAAACCAGCGGATAGATTTCGAGGGGGGACAGCTGAACCTTTACAGTTTCAGACAAAGGATTCCCGTTGGCATCTTTCCGGGCAATGTGGGAAAGTAAAATCGTCGGCGGCTGCCATACACACTGAGTATCCTCAGGCGGACAGCCGATCATGGTCATGGCCACCAGATAAACAAACTCACTTGTGGCGATCACTGCACCATACCGAATATCATGGATTTTTTCAATCCGCAACTTCCTGTCACCAAAATCAGTAACCACCACATCCTGCCAAATGGATCCAAGCGGTGAATACATAATGTGCGCCACCACAACTTGACGATTTATCGAGATGGACGCCACGCTTCCCGTGGATGACTCTTCGTAATACTCATAAGTAATTTCCTTAGCCTTCGCATGCGTCGATTCCACCGTGGGACAAATCAGCCCCTCGCAAGGCGTAGGAATATTCCAAACCTTGACCGAATGCAACCGGTTATCGCCAACTACCGGGCAAGTCGTTAGATCACCTTCGTGTGTGCAGCCCAGAAAATCCATCTCGACACGCTGATCCCCTTGCACGTATTCCCCGGAAATCAAGAAATATTGGCGCAGGCCAGGGAAACACTTCGCCCCTTGGGCACACTTATACATAGGTCCTTCGCCGAATTGATACCGGATCTCGCGAGGCAATTCCCGTATCCCCAGCGGATCCACAAGAGACACCGCGCCGCTCAGTATATCCTCTAGCTTAACGCTTGGATCAATCAACACCTGTGCCGTTGCGTTGGCAAGATCGAACTCGAACTTAACCAGTCCCTGCTTAATGAATTCCGCAAGCTTGCCCTTATCGAATCCAAAACTTGTCATCAGATCATTCTGAAGCAGGGCCCTGACAGGGTGCGGCAACTCGGGATTGATAAACTCATTGATATAAGCTTCCCTTAAGCGTTTCGCTTCGCGGGCTTCCTCGGAATGCAAAAGAAGATCCTGCGCTTGATCGGGATAAGTGAGAGCTGTTACTCCAGCGACAGCGCTGACGAAACCTTTCACCTTACCGTTTTCTACTTTAAAACTCACCATGGCTTGACTGAGGTTCACGGTTCTACCGACCAAACTCGACCAATCATATTGCGAAGGGATTGGCGGAACCGGAATCGGGATCACACATCCGCCTTTATCCGAAACGCAGGCAACCATTTTTTCTTCCTGCAAGAGGATGGGATAAATCTTATCCGAAGGAAGTTGGTAACGGATATGCGGCACGCGCTTGATCAAAGCCTCGATTTCCAACTTGAGAATTTCGCCTTTCGAAAGCTCAAGCGCTGTCACCAATTCTTCAGTCACCGCGTCCACTTGAAGTCTATTGGTTGCGGCGTCTACATGATCGTAAATCCACCGGTAAAGACGCGGCTCGTAAACAACCAACGAATAAGTCCCCGGCCAGACATCGGGATATTTTTGATCCCGTTCGACAATACCCGTGAGTCCCATGGCTTGAAGATCGGGATTCCCGGATTGAAGAGCGGCTCGGAACGCCTCGATCTGGCTCTGGAGGGATTTCAACACGCGGTCCTTTTCGATCTTGCACACCGCATCCGGATCGCTCAAAAGTGCGCGGAAGAGTTCGGGATCAACGACTCCGTCTTCTCCCACGATCGTGCCAACAAAATCTTTGACCATGGCCGGAAGCATATTAAAGAGGATCGACCGGTCTGAGACGTATAGATATCCCCTTGCGATCATAACGCGATCCCGATCCCCTTCATAACGCAGGGAGTTACTTGCCACACGACTCAAACTCACGCTTTCGCTCATCGCAGACTTTACGCTCCCCGATGCGCTTATGTCGGCCGTGGCAAGTCCGATGGTCTGCACTGCCGCATCCGGACTGACGATACGCATATTGAATAACCCTTTGAGCAATTCTTTGGGATCGGCATTGAATGTTAACTGGACTTTATCCTTCGAAACCACATCCAAGTTGACAAGATCGGCCCGGTAAATCCCCGGAATCCGTTCCAGTTCACCCAAGGTAAAGGGATAGACCACATCCTGAATATCATCCGTCCCCTCGTCTGTCAGAGAAACCGCTTGATCACTGATCTCTGCGATTCCATAGTCGTAATAGGGCCCGCGATACCACCAATTGTTATAAAGGGTCTTAAAATTCTGCTGATACTCCCAGGTTGTCTCTTGGCCTTCCTTATACAGATTGACCAAGGCCGTATTCCCTTTGTTGTATTCTTCTTTAAGGATACCAAGCAGAACTTTGCCCGCAAAAGATACAGTCCGCCCGTCCATTTCAAATTTAATCACCTTCGCAAAAAGAAGTTCTTCATATTTGCTAACGACGGCGTCCCAAGCCTCGTTGCCGAGATTCATGAGCTGATACCTTTCCTTATAGTGACCGTTATTGAGAAAATGATTTAACGTATTCAGGAAAAGTTCCCGGCTCCTGTTCAAATAGACATGGACTGCGCTCACATCATCCAAACTTACAGTGACCGATGGATCCGATGACACCAACCGACTAAGTTCGGCGATTGCCTCGTTTTTGAGAATTTCAAAACGCTCTTTGGCTCTTTCAATATCGGTTCTCCCTAATTCATACAAAAATTTCTCGACAGAAAAGTCTCCGTTTTCATCCACGACAAAAGAACCGTATTTCACGGCCAAGTTCACGAGAAGCTGGCAGAAACCAAATTCCGTCAAGACATTGGTCCGATCAAATTTGCCGGGGGAAGGATCCCAAATCGGCGGCCAGGGACGGATCGGATCAATTACAATCGGACCGACCGGTTCAATAAGAGTAGGTTCTTCCATTGCAATCGCTGTTTCGGACTTTAATACAACACCTCTAGCAGCTTTGAAACTATAAACGGGCCATGGCCTAGGCCAAATCGGATCCGGGTCCGGCTGAGGAGGCATGGCGGCCAGAATCTGCATGATCCGGTCTACGACCGCCGGCTCCAACTGAGTTAAATTGATTTTGAAGATACTGCCATCGAACGCCGTGATCTCGATATCGCCCGAGGTGACCATCGAGTCACGGATTGTTTTTAACTCGGCATAAAGACCCGTGACATGTGCCTGAACTTGGTCAAACATCTCCTGCGTGAATCCGGTCAGGTAGTGATTAATGACCGTGACCAGATTGTATTTAGCGTTATCTATGATCGAAGCGAGTTTAAAGAATTTCTCACTGGTCATGGGCCCGTCAAGATTCGTCAAAGCGTTTTTGGCTTCGTCGGCAATTTGAGTCGCCCGGTTCTTCGCCGTTTCAACAGCCCGCTCGGAATCCGTTAAAATGTCCATCAACAAATTCACGTTGACAGCTTTATTTACCGGATCGATCACCTCGCCGGCATTCCGGTTGACCGCATCCACGATCAATTCCATGATACCGATCTCCGAAAGCTTGGAAAGAACCTCAACAAACTGGGAGTTCCTGGGGAGTGCGATAAGCTGCATCCCCAAAAACTCTTCCAGTTTGTTATAGCGACGGAGGTCTTCAATATTGAACCCATAAAGCGAGGCAAAATGGTGGGCCCCGAGATCCTCACCCGGAAACTTTTCTTCGAGAGTCTTGAGGATTCGCGCTGCAATGTCACCGGCCGGGATCACGATCTCCTGGCCTTCATAGACAAGAACCAGCGGGTTCGTGCGAATATACTGAATCATTTCCGCAACCAATTCCTGATAAATTTTCGTGGCGTCTTTTTCGACACCCAAAACATCTTCGCGTTCATGACGGGACGTCAGGCTTTCCATATAGTTAATGATCTTGGTCCGTGTCTCCAGTATGCTCTGATAAACCGCCTGGATTGACTCGATCGTCACCGAAACGGTCTTCAGGCCCTGCAATTTCTCGAGCTCTTCGTTAGTCATTTGACGTACGGTCTCGAGAATCGCCTGATGGAGACCGTCGACGTTCTTCAGATAGCGGCGGAGGATTTCCACATTCAGTTTTCCGTCCACAAACAATTTCCCGCGGTATATTTCGGGAATCGCTGAAAGAGTCTCATAGAGCCGGCTGACAATGTTGACGGTGAGTATTTCCGGATTGATGGACTGATATCCATACGTGGGATTTTGAATCCCTTCGTTAAGGTCGAGCCAAATTCTTGGCTTCTCGGCTGTCCCCTCGAAATCTGAAGCCGAAATCCCGGGGAAAAGTACCTTGTCATAGTCCGCGTAACGAGGAAAACCAGGGATACGTATAACGGCTGCCAAATCAATCTGAACTCTGTTCCCATCAATCATACTCACCGTCACCAACTGATTCTGCAGTTTCTGGTCCACAAGATTCCAAAGATCGGATATTCTAGGGATCGAATAAGGATAAGAACCCCAATTCCCAACACGATTGAGGATGCTTAGTTCGGAATGGTTCAATTCCTTAATCAACGGCAAGGCCTCTTGACCGATTCGTTTTAGTATATCTTCCACAACTCCTTTAATCTGGATCCGGTCTTCCCACTTGGCAGAATCCAATGCGTTGATATTTGAGATTCCCTCCGGAATCAACCGCTGCAAAATTTCACGAAAGGCCTGATTGATCGACTGTCCTGCCGGGACTGGCGCATAAACGCCGTCCAGCAAAGCCTCCTGAAATTTTTCAACCGAAAACTTTCCGTCCGAATCCAAAATAATAGTGCCTAATTGGCTGAGGACCCGCGGGATCATGCGGAACCAGACCTCTTCATTGGCCATGGTCTGGTTCATGTCCTGAGAGAAAGTCGGTTGGTATGAATTGAAATTCACATAGCGGTAATAGTTAAGTTCGTAAGCAGTTTTTAACCCGATCAAAATTTCTTCTGTAATGCCCTGGAGGCGGTCGTACTGGATTTTGGAATAATCGCCGCAGTCATCCCAAATCACAGCCACCCTTTTGAGTACCTTTTTTATTTCGGCATGGAGCGCTTTCGGATCCAGCGTTTGATCCCGACCGTCGATTACAACCTTAATCTTTGCCGAAGCGATGATCCCGTCAATATGGGACAGAAGCGCGTTAAACCGCTCTTGCAGACGCATCGTCACTTCGCTCCGGACATCATAAATCACATCATCCAGAGCCAGTTTTAAGATCCCGATCACGGCTTCGTTGGTGTCTTTAATCAGTTGAAACAAACTGTCGTAAACCTCGATCGTGATACCGCTGGAAACATTGGCACCGATCGTTTGTGCCCTTCCGATCGCGGCCGCGATGACGGATTTAGCACTGTCGAGAAGCTGTCTGAGATAATCGTTCATCAGAAGGGCATTGCGCCAAGCCTCGCGGTCCACGATGCCGTTGACGACCACCGTGGAACCGTAAGTCTCGAGAAATTTCTGGGCAAGTTGAAATCGGATGGCGAAAGAAGATAAAGTATCGGGCGTTTCGGAAATGTTGCCATCGTACAAATGGATATAGTTACGCTGGGATTCTATGTGCTGTTTTTCCAAAGTCCGCAGAAATTCCTCACCGATTTCCTTCAGACCCGGATATTTCAAGAGTGTCGGGATATCCCGAGGGAGGAAACTCACGAGGTCATACAAATCATTGGACGTCATCGTGACTGCCCCCACCCCGCTCACCTGAAACTGAACACTCGACCGCCACATCAAATCCTGAAGACGAGTGACATACGGGGAATAAATTTGATTTACGCACTGACTGATTTCGGAGGTCAGCTGGCTTTTGAAACTTTGCTCGACCGTAAAAGTTTCGATCAACGCAAGCAGTTCGATCTTCAGGTCTTCCCGGAAGCTATCCACTTGACCGACATAGGCAACTAATTCTCCGTAAGCGATGGTGCCAACCGCGGGCAGACTGATGGCATGAGCCTCCTTAATTTGACGGATCAAGGCCTCCGCTTTCTCATAGGCTTCCTGCGTGCCGTTGACCATCCGGCGGAAGACGTTCATATTGAGTTCCTTTTTGCCGTCCAAATCCAAATCGCCGCCGATGACTTTGTCTCCGAAAGCCGTCACCAAGCGGTAAATTAAAACCAGATTCCCGTAGGATGAAAGTACCTTAAAAACCGGGATACTCGTCTGAACTCCGACTTGGCGAAACTGCAAATATTCCTGAAGCGTCTCCAAATCTTCGAGTGTCAGCCTTCCTTTTTCGATAAGCGATCTGATTCCAGGAAGGCGGCTATAATCAAGCGCGTCGCCCCCGGAAAGGCGGGTCAATTCTTCTGCGACCACTCGCATCGCTTCGGACGGAAGCACTTCGACGCCGTTGATATCCATTGGCTTGTTGGTGAGCATTTGATCAAAGCGGTCGCATCGCGTCTTGAATTCCTTAAGAATTTCCTCGGTCGGCGTTTCGCCGTTGCCAATGATCAACTCAATAACCTCCCTTAATTCCTCCAGGATTGTCCTTGACGCCATGACTTGTTCCCAGGTCACACAATCCGCCGCAATGCCACTCAGGTCGGAATCAAACCGTTTGAGTTTCTGATAATAATATTCGAGTGCCGTCATCGGCATAGCTGGAGACGTGGTTGGGGAAGGCTCTGCCGGTACGTCCGACGGGCCAAAAGTCGTAGTTGGGAGAGGTTCTTCCAGAATCGTATTTGGGTGAGTTACTGTAGTTGTGGAAGACTTTTTCGGTCCGTCCACCGGTACGGGCCCTAGAGTCGGAAGTGAGTAGGTTTTTTCCGTTATGTACACCGAATGAGACGTAGGTGTGTTGTCTTCTTCCGTTACGTACTGACTCGTCGGTGTTGACGTAACTATGGCGACCGATTGAACAGATGTGGCGGCCAGAAGAGGAGATTCCCCTTCATTATTTAAAAAGTCGACGGATGTCTCCTGCACAGCCGCGGTCGAATTTTGATCCTCGACCGTAAACTCATCGGTGACGGGCACGGATGTAGTTATCTCTTCGACCGAACGTGAAAGATTCGTCCAGCCGTAAGGGATCACCTGTGTCACACTCATGGTGATCGCAATTAAAACAGCAAAACTTCGATTAAAAGGTTTCGTTAACATGATTATTCTCCTGTTTGATATTGGAATTTAGTTCGTTCGAAATGTGCCGCATGATGGAATGAAAGTAGAATTTTTCAATCAAGCCTCCGAATTGTTCATGCCCGAGTCGTGCGACTACCGAGAGAAAATCTTGACTACTTTGAGCTTCATCGCTGGCACCTTCCCTTGAATCCATCATCACTTGTTGGTCCTTTCTTACGACATCAGAATCAACTTAAGATTATAAAAAAGATTTGGTTACATCTTTAAGAATAAGTGAAAAAACACCTTATGGCGAGTAAAAAACGACAAGCGGCTTAATTTATATTCTAAGCGGTCAAAAAATGGGAGTGAAAGGCCGTGGAAAAACGCCTTAACTTATTGATACAAAACGAATAGGGAACTCTACGGGGGTAATCTCAGACGTCCCTCCTTTCTCAATAAGGTATCTAGACTCAAAAAATGGGTTTTTAAGGAACCCAGTTTTACGCTGAGCATGAAATTGAAGCAGTTAAGAAGGACATCTTGACCCACGGTCAACTGAATAAAACTGCCTTGGCCGAAACACCCACAGCTTGCGGGGAGCGAACCTAAAAAAAGCTTGCTCAAACCCATGAGTGCAAGAAAACCAAAGGACAGCAATCCCAAAACGAAGGCGCTTGTCCGAGTCACGTAACCTAGGATCGCAAACATGCCGAAAATAAATTCAATCCAGGGAATGGTTATGGCGATCCATGGGACTAAGAAATAAGGAATAATTCTGTATCCCGCAATGGCGCCGCGGAAATTTTCCATGGGCTCCATGAGTTTGGAAAATCCCGCATAAGCAAAAACCAATCCGAGAAACACCCGGGCCATAAGCCAAACCAAGGGAGATGCCCTTTTGAAACCGTTTTGGACACTCGATAGAATCATTCGTCCATTCCCTCATTTATTTAAAATGACGCCTCTAAAAATCAGAATTGCGGCGATTGTCTCTGAACTTGTGCCTATTTGCTTGCCACTGCCTGCGGATTTGTTTGTTCTTGCGGAACGGATGACGCGGCCGATATTGCAACCGTGGGACTCGCCGATGTACCGGGAATTTGAATGCCTGGTACTCCGATCGACGGAACCAGAGAGGACAACGTTGAAGTTCCCGGAGAAGACGCCATAGACGACGCAGGAGTCATACGCGGCAACGGCGGAAGCCCAAGTATTTGCCTGATGAGATCAATACCGTTTATCTCTAATTCCACCTGACCCACAATGCGCTGGTTGTTGATAAAAAAGGTAGGGGTCGCCTTCACTTGAAGCCTTTGCCCCTTGCTTTTATCATCCATGATACGGCGCCTGACCTCGGGATCCACCATACAGGTTTTAAAAGCGTCCATATCCAAATTGAGGTCCTTCGCATATTGAAAGAACAAATCCGAAGGGCTGATACTGACAGACCATGCCGCTTGATCCCCATAAACCCGCTTTTGATATTCCCAAAATTTGCCTGCCTGGTGAGCACACTCGGCCGCCTGATGAGCAAGACTGCTCCAACGATGCCCTTCCAGCGGAAAATGCCGGTAATTCAGGCGGATTTTCCCAGGGTAATCCTCGAGAATCTTTTCAACAAGGGCCTGGGCTCGCTTACAGGCAGGACACTGAAAATCGCTGTATTCGACAATCTGAACGGGGGCATCGTAAGGACCGTATCCTCGGCTGTTGGACAGCTCCCTTGGCTCGTTGGCATTCTGTGCCAAGGGTTGATTCCTCTTTAACACCAGAACTCCCGTCACCAGAAAAAAAATAAGCATCATGCCAGTCATCAGATAACGCCGATCCGCATTCATAAAAGCCCTTTGCATATTCCATTGCAGGTGAGACGGGTTCGATTAAAAACCAGAAGCCTCCGAATCACCTTCGCCCAGCCTGCTGATTAATCAAGCGAATTTTGTCATTGATCGCGAGCTGTTTTATTTCCTCAAGCGAGAACGGTACCGCAATCGTCCAGTTTTTTGGATCCAAGGTGCCCGGAAAGTTAATCCGGAAATTCCACGCGTCTTTTTCCAACTTCTCCAATAATAACCAGTCTTGCAAAAGATTGATGCAGAAAATAGAGACAGTTTGAGATACTTTTTCCAACGTCTTGGTGAGAAACTCGCCCGTACATTCCTCATGCGGTTCGCCGGGGAGTCCGAGATAGCGCCAAAACTTGCGCTTTTCGCTGTAAGAAGATAAATAAAGATCGCTAAACTCCCACATTTGATCTTGGGGCAGGTCAAGGATCTCAGTTAAAACGCTGACCGCATCGATCTTCTTTTTCCACCTCAAGCGTCCGTGGCCGGATTTCTTCAAATCAAAGAGTAAGTATTTGATGGTTTCAAAAGAAATCCCGCGAGATGCACATTTTCTTTGAAAAAGCACTTCGTCGATCGTTCCGGCTTCGTATTCCCACCAGCCCTGAAGGGAAGAGGTATCATGGGTCGAAACGCAGGAAATCGAATTCATCCGGAAGCTGTTAACATCTTTAAAATCGTAGCTTTGACCCCAATCCTTCATCCATCGCTGGACTTCCATACCCGGAATCCCGTAGTCTTCCAGGACCCTGTAGGAACATGCCGGCACGATCCCCAAATCCTCTCCGCAGGGAAGCATTTTGGTATTCTCAATCATGACCGAAAGTAATTTCCTGCCGTGGGCCTCCCAGACACCTTCGTCACTGGGATCGAAACAGCCATTTAAGCCGTGATTCTCCAAAGGCTCCGACAAGGGGATCGTCCATAGCCGGAAGACACCGATCACATGATCGATACGATAGAGGTCATAAAAATTCTCTGCAAACTGCAACCGTTCGACGAGGTATTCAAATCCGTCACTCTCAATATGTTCCCAGTGGTAGGGCGGCATCCCCCAACGCTGCCCCTTTGCAAAATACATGTCCGGCGGCGCCCCTGACGATAACTCCAGCTTAAAATAATCCTGATGGCTCCATACATCCGCACTATCCCGCGATACCAGGAACGGCAAGTCGCCCATCAATAGAACGTCCCGGGATTCGGCATACTTTTTGACATCCGAAAACTGCTCGTAAATTTGCCATTGAAGCCACTGATGGAACTTCATGATCTCGCGATTTTTAGCGGCAAAGATCTTGAGGGCCTCAGGATCCCGGCGCTTCAAACGCTCTTCCCAGGTAAACCAGCCTGTTAAATCGTTTTTCTCTTTGATCGCTTTGAAAAGGACGTAATTTTCCAGCCAAAACGCATTAGTTTCAACAAAATCCTCGAAGCTTTTCGGCGTCCTATGCCGATTCCCACGAAAAATCTGCCAGAGCAAATTCAGTTTTTCCTTTTTGATTCCATTATTCACCCTCCCGGCACCCGTGGGAAAATGTTCGCGCAGAGCACTGATCTTGGTCTGATAAGGCTTGATGTCAATGCCTGACAGATTCTCCAGGGACAAATACATTGGCTCGAGGGCGAAGGTACTTTGAGCATCATAAGGACGGAAATCAAAACCTACATCGTTCATCGGCAGAAGTTGAATAATACTCATCCCCGTCAGAGAACACCAATCTACGAGAAGTTTCAAATCAGGAAATTCTCCGATGCCCACACTCGACTTGGACCAAAGGCTGAAAAGTGGCGCCGCTACCCCCGAGCGCCGGTCAATTCCAATCCGTTTCCATTGCTTTCCGGTTTTTTTGGATAAGAAGGATTGATAGAATTTGCTGGTATCCAAGTTTTCCATGTGCGTGCACCTGATCGATTTGGTTTAACCGTTTTTACCATCTCCCCTCTCCTTCTTTAAGGAAGAGGAATTATTGAAGAATGAGAACGATCAAACTGCGTAATTTAGTTTATCAGTTTAGCAAATTGATATCCGAACATCTATGAATTTAATTGCGACTGGAGGGGCTGAATAGTTACGTCGGACGAAACGGATAGTAAAGATCCCCTTTGAGAGGGATACGCAACCGCTTCATGAGCCGTTCTGTAAACGTTCCCTCCGCGGCTTCCCAATTTTCCTCACCCGGATTTGCACCGACGGTAAAACTGCCTCCAGCAATTAAACCATGCCCCCCGGCATTCCTCGGATTCGTAAAAACGTCCCGTAAAATATCCGGTGCGGACGCAGTCATCTTTTGCATGCGGAGTGAGACATACAATTTCCCTTTATACCGGCCGGTACATGCCGCATAGTTCATCCCTTTATAACTTAACAAAAAATCCGCGACTTGGGCCACCAGATCCGGACTCTCCACAGCTCCTAAATGAGAAAGAATGAGCCCCCGTCGAACCGTCGCCTGATGAATCCCCCTCCCCAGACTTGTAAAAAATCTCCGGGATCTCAGGGGATTCTGAATACGCGCCAAGATTCGCATGTCGGAATGGGATAATATATTCAAATAAATCTGGCTAATGTCAGGTTGTCGGGCACGATAGAGATTCATGGTGTCCGTGAGAATTCCATAAGCCAGGGCTGTAGCCACTGGTACGGGAATTTCTCTTTTAAGCGATAAAAGCGCCTGCGCTAAAATCACTGAGGTGGCCCCGCATTCAGGATCGATCACGGATAAATCGGCCGTAAATCGAGCGATCGAGGGATGCTGATCAATCACCATCTGGGCACGCCGTGTCAGAGGAAAACAATTGTTTTCAAAACCCGGCTGGGTATCCAACAAAGCCACATGCGGATACCTTTTTAAATCACCGGATCTGAGTTTATGGATCGGCAATTTCAGAATACTGACCATACTGCGGTTCTCCATCCTGCCGATAATGCCTCGGTAAACAATCCTCGTCTGAACTCCAAATTCCCGCTCGGCCAGATAATGCAGGGCATACGCACTCGCAATGGCATCCGGATCCGGATAATCGTGCATCATGATCAGAAGTGGAGACAAAACATCTTTCTTCCTGGAAAGAAACCTCAAAATTTTCCGGGCATTTTTTAAGATCATGGAGCCCCGCGGGCATGCCCGCGGTACCTTTCCTGACGGCGGAATCCGCCGAAGCAATTTGCCCTCCTTCGCCAAGGCTTCGGAGGGCATCCGCT
>JAMWDC010000312.1 GCA_023819025.1 Candidatus Omnitrophota bacterium
CGGTGTCACGATTGTCTCTTACATGGAAGCCGATCATGATCGCTTGGATGAATTCTTCGCCGAGTTCCAAAAAAGCAAAAGGGAAGACCTCACGAAGGCCAAAGGGCATTTTAAAAAATATCACGACGGATTTCGCCGTCATCTTCTTTGGGAAGAGGAAGTCCTCTTTCCTGTTTTTGAGGCCAAGGCGGTTATGGACAGTGAAGGACCGACAGTCGGCATTCGTGAGGAACACCGTTTGATGGAGGGAATCTTAGAAACAATCCATCGCAGGCTCCAAGCCGGCGATATCCACACCGGCGCCGAAGAAGCCCAACTGATCGAAGTCATGAGCCAACATAAGGAAAAAGAGGTGAGTATTCTTTATCTCATGATTGTCCGTTTGCTGACCGAACAAGAACGGAAGGAACTTTTTCAAAAGCTCGCCAGGATCACCGAAAAGGTCGAAAACTAGGGACAGGTACCTGCCCCCGGGTTTTCAGACCATGCGGTCCACATCATAGGGCATTTCGAGTTCGAATTTTCTGATCAGACTCCGGATCTCCTCTTTTGATTTTGGGTCGGCTCCATGGACGGCCATTTGACTGATCAGATAATAACATTTGCTCAACGCCCAGAACCGCGCCAGATCGCGCGTGCCCTGCGGGGCTTCGGAGAGATCGCCGGCATAGATGAATTCCTTGGTCTTCGGCCCGATCTCGCCGAGGATGCGGACGGAAAATTTTGTTTCCGTGCGGTACCGGCCGTAAAGGGTAAACTGGGCATCTCGGTAGAAGTCCGGAAGATTTTTTGGGTAAACCTCGGTCTCATCCAACGGGCTTAATTGATAACGGACATTCACCAGGACCGGATTTTTGATTTTGTCATAAAAATCCTGGAGCTTCTTCTGAATCATCGAAGTCCCTTCTGCGTATTCGGACCAGCCCCGGTTTTGATAGGCCAGAAAATCCATCAGGAAGTGGTTCACAAAATGTCCGCCGCTGAAGGCGAAGATCGGCCGCGTCTGAGCGTTGGTTCGCGTGATCTCGCTGATGAGTTTTGCGGAGGAAACGACACCCCGCGTCGGCTTTCCGTCGCTTAGAAGGACGATGTAGGAAGGATGAATCGCGGGCGGCCGTTGGATGGTTTGGAGAAAGGTGGAATAGATATCCGTCATCTCGCTTGTCTGAATGCTGTCCAGAAAAGAGGCCGCATGGGTGATCGCGCTGCCGGTAGCTGTGAGGGATTCGGCGGCAAACGGGATCACCCCGCTTTTGAAGACATAGAGATTGAACTTATCGCCGGGATTAAGATTTCGCAGGGCATATTTGATCCCCTCACGAAATGCCGTGAGGCGTTGGCCCCGGATACTCATCGAGGCATCGATCAAAAAGACAATTTCTTTGGGCATGGTTTCGAGGCCCTTGGCATAAGGGGAGGGGTGGATGGAAATCTGGTAATAGCCGATGCCGTCCTCCGGATCGCGATAGGTCAGCATGCGGACCGTTAAAAATTCGTCGAGGGATTCATAGCCGGCCTCGGCGTCGTAAGCCCCTTCTTGTAACACGGGAATTCGGCTTGTGTATTCTCCGATCGAGAATACGGATCCCAACGAGGATTGCCCTTCGCTGGATGCGGATATCCCCTCGAGGATTTCCTTGGACACGGAGATGCTCTGTCTTATTCTCCCGGCAAATTCCTGCCGGGGCTGGGATGTGTCCAGGGCGGAACGCATCTTTTGATCCCCCGCCTTCTTTTTTGCGATGTCCACTTGTTCCTTGAGTTGTCCCAGGATGTCCGGTGGCGCCAACGTTTTGGAAGAGGATTCTTCCAGCTGGATATCTTTTTCGCGAAAGGCCGTCCATTCCTGGAGGGATTCGATTTTCTGGGCTTCCAGGATCCGGTTTGCCATCATTTCCTTGATACCGCTGGCGGGTTTTTCAAATTTCACTTTGCCGATATACGTCTGGCTGATGGTGGGACGGGTCTGGGGTGTCGGTTTTAATTCCACCGATTCCATTTGAAAAATACTCTGAGTGTTTGTGACGAGACCCGAGACACCAGGGATCCAGACCAAAAAGGAAACGGTGAGCAAAACCGCGTGGGCGGATGCAGAAATAACAAAGGACAATAACGCAAGCCTTCTTTTTTTCACGGGGTTATTCCTTTGAGTTTCTGGCGTGCTTGTTCAGCCAAGGGATGGTCCTCGAACCTTTCGATAAGTTCTTTGTAGGCTTTTCGGGCGTCTTCCAAACGGTTTGCTTTTTCGAAAGATTCACCGGCGCGCAAAAGGGCCTGAGGAACAATGTCCTTGTCCTCATAAAGGATCGCGGTGGATAGGTACGCCTTTCCGGCCTCCAGAAAGTTTTCTTGGCGTGAATAGGCGTTGGCGAGTTCAAACCGCGCCTGGAGATTGACGTCGGGGGTTTCGCGTGCCGCTTCGATGGCCGCCTCGAAGGTACGAATTGCGGATCCGAAATCACCCAACCCGACGTAAGTTAACCCCTTGCCTAATAGACATTGGGGGCGGAAGGCCTCGCCTTGGGCGAGCGATGATTCGTAATGAATCAGCGATTCCCGGTAATTTTGGGCCAGACGGTAACCTTCGCCGAGGTAATATTCCACTTCGGCGCCACGCACGTCCGCTTCCGACCGAGTTCGAAACTTTGTGAGAACTTCAAGGATTCCGGCTCCGTCTCGGGCCTTCAAATAATAATCTGCAAGCCAGAAATAGACTTCCGC
>JAMWDC010000313.1 GCA_023819025.1 Candidatus Omnitrophota bacterium
ATCACGTAACATCGTTCAATGAGTCCGACCGAAAATTTTCGTGCAATACACATCCACAAGTCATAATCTTCGCATGCAGGGAGACTTTCATCAAAGACGCCCACCTCGTCGAAAAGTTCGCGGTGGATCATCACAGCCGAGGGGCTGATGAGGCAAAGTGGGAGGCATTGTTCGTAAATCATTCCTCCAACTTTCTTATGTTTCTTCATCGGATTGACTCGCTTGCCGTTCCGAATCCAGATCTCTTCGGTCTGACAGATTCGGTATCGGGGATTCTGGTTCAAAAAACAGAGTTGGGCTTCAAGTTTGCCCTCAAGCCATTCGTCATCCGAGTCGAGAAATGCGATCCATTCGCCATGGGCACGTTCAATGCCATGGTTTCTAGCAGCTGCGGGACCCTGCCGGGTTTGATACGCATAGGTGACTTGGGGAAAGAAATCCTCGATCATCCGGTCGGTCCCATCGTTGGAGCCATCGTCAATAACAATGAGTTCAAACGGAACACCTTTTTGGATTAAAACCGACCGAATGGCCCGCTGGAGCATGACGTTCCGATTGAAAGATGGGATGATAATACTTACTGCGATCATAAGGGTAATGTTTAATGCAAGATTCTATATCGAGCCGTCGGAAATAGGAAATGATAATTCCGATGCCGGAAATTCCCCAATGCGGATTAAATTTTGAGGATTTTCTTGGGTTGGATGGTTCGTGTCAAAAGAGAGAAAAGAGAAAGTAACGTATTTGGGGCAAGAAATTTTCAGTAGAAATCGGCCGAAGTTTAAAAAGGACAGCGGGTTGAGATTTCTCTCTTTTCATTTTGGGTAGAATCAACACCGCATCCCCTCCGTCCCTTGAGGGGGTTTGAATATCGCCCGATGCGATCAATATTGCAACGAAAAATTTTCATTGCAAGCCAGAGGGCAAAAGATTCAGGATCAACGCAAGCAGCCAGTAATCCTGGCATCAACGATCATCAAGAGTATTCGGAAGATGCCGGTACTGGGCGAGACCAGTCTTTTGGCCATGGATCAATATGCCCGAAGCGATGAAGCCCGCCGGTTGCATGCGAGTAAGAAAGAACTGGACTTTCGCCAAATGACCGTTCAGGCCCGTTTTTTCGACTACTGGCCGCAATATCTTGGATCTTATCAATGAGTCAGTCCACAATATCGACCCAGGAGTCCCCATTTTGCAAAGATTGAGATTAACATACATTGACAGATTTTGGGAGGCTTTCTATACTAAGGTCCGCCATGGGGAAATTTACATCCTTGTCGTTGAGTCAGTATCTTGATCAACTCTCGAGCGATGAGCCAGTACCGGGAGGAGGCAGCGTCTCGGCCTACGCAGCTGCCTTGGCCATGGGACTTTCCCAAATGGTGGCTCGGATTCGCCTCAAGCGTAAGAAAAAAGCCGGCATGATGCCCAAGGATGAGAAAAAAGAGACGGAAGATTGTAAAACGATCCAGAAGATTATCGAATCTTTAGAAAAGACACGGCACGACGCCTTCCAGATTGTGGATCTTGATCCCCAGATTTATCAGGAAGTTATCGCTTCTTATGGACATCCCGAAAAGTTGGAAGATTCGCTTCAGAACTCTTTCCGGCTTCAGGCGGATCTTGCATTCTTAGCCGTAATGGCTCGGGAGTGGAATACAATCTTGGCAGGTCTTGTCCGGGGGGCAATTAAGAATGATTTACTCGTCAGTGCCGCGTTACTCGAAGCGGCATTCCGCGGGGCGTATCACACAGCTATGATCAATGTCCGCTATATGAAGGATCCTCAACACAAAGAGCGGGCCGAGAAGGCCCTCGAGGAACTGAAACTACGGTTCGAAAAAGGGAACGTTGGTGCCAGTCAAAGAAGCTAAGCTCCTTGAAGGAAAAGTTATCGCGGCGAAGGTTCGGGAAGGAATCCAGAATTTTATCGGAAATCTTCCTGTCCAAGGGCTTGAACGCCCGCGACTGGTAGCCATTCAGGTCGGCGGCGGTTCTTCTGCCGCTTGGTACGTCGCGCAACAGGAAAAACTTGCCGAGAAACTCGGAATCCAGTTCGAAAAAATCCCTCCGGAAAATCTGCCGGATCAAAAAGCACTCCTCGGCAAGATCCGGGAATTAAATCAATCGCCTGTTCACGGTGTTTTTCTGACCATGCCTTTTCCCAAGCATTTGAATGCGGACGAAGCGTTGCTTCAGTTAGACCCCAAAAAAGATGTGGAAGGGGTTCACCCCGCAAATCTGGGGCTTATCGTGTTAAGGAAAGCAAAATTGATCCCTTCCACCGCATTCGCCGTCTATCAGCTGATCGAATCCACAGGCATCGAATTGCGCGGCAAACGTGCCACGATTGTAGGGCAGAGTCCGATTGTTGGACGACCGGTCAATCTTTTACTGGGCGAATGCCGTGTGACGACGACGGTTTGCAATACTGGAACATCCGTGGTGGACTTAGAAAAGTCGATCTCCGAGAGCGATATTGTTGTCGCGTGTGCGGGGCAACCGGGTTTGATCAAGGGACGATGGATCAAGCCCGATGCGATTGTGATTGATGTCGGAACCACGGAGGTTCATGGTCAACTGGTCGGCGATGTGGAATTTGGGGAAGCGAAGAAAAGGGCCGGTTTTATTACGCCGGTCCCCGGAGGAGTCGGGCCGCTTACGGTTACCATGTTGATGCAAAATTTGATCAATGCCTACCGTTGGCAGAA